>CAZEFP010000322.1:0-4734 GCA_964511565.1 uncultured Planctomycetaceae bacterium | reverse complement strand
TCGCGGCGGCCTTCTTCGCGGCGGCCTTCTTCGCGGCGGCCTTCTTCGCGGCGGCCTTCTTGGCCGCGGCCTTCTTCTCCGCAGCCTTCTTGGCGGCGAGCTTCCTCGCGGCGGCCTCCTTCTTGGCGGCCTCCTTCTTGCGGGCCGCCTCGGCCCGCTTCGCCTCGGCCTCCTTCCGCTTGGCCTCTGCTGCGGCGGCCTTGGCCCTGGCAGCAGCGAGCTTCTTCTCCTCGGCGGCGCGCTTGCGCTCCAGCTCGCGGGCACGCTTCTTGGCCTCGGCTTCCGCTCGCTTGCGCTCGCGCTCCTCCTCCTTGCGGACTCGCTCTTCCTCGCGCTTGCGGGCCGCCTCGGCCTTCGCGATCGCGTTCGAGCGGTCCTTGAACGACTTCTTCCCGTACTCCGTGGCCTGGAGGCACGGCACCGTCATGTAGATCGGCGCGTCCTCGTCATCCCAGAGCTCGAGGACCTCGTGGATGGCCAGGGTGAAGTCGAGCTCCTGGCCCTTGCCCAGGAGATTGTCCACGGACGCCCGACCCTTCTTCAGTGACGTGGTCTTCGGGATGAGCCCGAGGCGATCCAGCAGCTTGATCAACGGGAGGTGGACCGGAACCTGGCCATCGGAGGCCAGGAACATGAGGTACGAGGCCCCCGCGTGCCCGAGCACGGAGAGGCTCATGCCCGCCTTGCCCGCGACCTGAGCCTCCTCGCGCAGTTCCTCGAGATCGAGGGCGTCCGTCTCCTGGAAGACGTCCTGGAGGTAATCCTTGAGGGCCATGGCCGCCTCGCGGCGCTCATGCAGCAGCGCCACCCCTTTCTTGCGCCCGCCGTGCTTGAGGTGCTCGGAGATCTCCTGAGCCTGGCACACGCGGACCTCGTTCCAGTCCTCGTAAGCACCCTTCAGGGCCTTGACGGACTGCTCGGCCTGCTTCTGGGTCATGTGCCGCATCATGACGATGACGGCCCCCTGCTCCAGCAGGTTGAGGCCTTCGGTCGGCCCGCTCGGCATGGGGTGCCGGAGCTTCACTTCCTTGATCAGCGCGGCGACGAGGTCGGACTTCTTGCTCACGGCGGTGGTCGGTGGGAGGGAGCGCGACCGCGCTCAAGGAGGGGAGACCCTGTAAAGCGGATCCCCCGGGACAGAGACGGACCGCGCCGGGGGAGGCCGGGCGGTCCGCAGTGAAGGGTACGCGGTGCCGAGGGTGCCTCAGCGCCGCACCGAGGCGATCACTCGTCGCCCGACTCGGCGGCGGCAGCGGCAGCGGCCTCCGCCTTCTTGGCGGCGATCCGACCGTCGCGGCGCGCGGTCTTGCGCTCGCCACGGGCGGCCTTGGCGGCGGCTCGACGGGTGCCGGTCGCGGTGGTCTTCTTGCGGCCCGGGCGCTTGCGCGGCTTGTGCTTGCCAGCGAGCGCGAACTCGCCCGTGAAGACACCCTGGCGCTTGAAGATCGACGTGACCGTCTCGCTCGGGGTGGCCCCCTCGCTGATCCAGTGCTGGGCCCGCTCCACGTTGAGGGTCACCTGGCGGTCCTTGTCACCGGCGATCGGGTCGTAGAGGCCGATGGTCTCGAGGACACGACCGTCCCGCGGGAATCGCGAGTCCGCGACGGAGATGCGGTAGCAGGGCCGGTTACGGCGACCCGTGCGCTTCATTCTGATGACGACGGCCATGTTCGGGACTCTGGACAGCGACTCTCGCCGCTGCGCTGGGTGGAACTCGGTTTCCGTTGAGGAGAGTGGGGTGGCCCCGTTGGCGAGGCGCGATCGATGGGTGCGTCCCGCCGTGGGGTGGGCGAGACGCGGTGAAGAAAAAGGACCGGGAGGAGCACTCCTAAAGGGCGGGAGATGCCGGGATCAGCGGGGGCGGGGTGCCGATCGACCAGCACGGAGCGCTCCTCCCAGGATCCAGGGGGAAGAGGACACCCGAGTGGGGGCCTTCTGTCCAGCATCCTGGCAGGCTTTTTTTGACCGAGCCTCCCGCGAGCGGCCGGCGGGGGGCACCAGGGGTCACCGCTTCTTGCGGTTCTTACGCTTCTGCTTGGCCTTCGCCTTGTCCTTCTTGCGGTCCCGTCCCTTGGAGGTGGCCCGTGTGGCAGAACTCCCCATGGGCCGCGGCCCCGCCATCGGGTTCCCCGCTCCGAGCATCTCCGACATGTCCGGCATACCGCCACCACCGCCGCCCAACAGGCTCCCGAGGCCGCCCAGCATGCCGCCCCCCTTTCCGGCCGCCGGGTCTGCCATGGCGCCCGTGGGCGAGAGGCTCGCCAGGCTCTCCCGCTTGGCCTTGCCGCCGAGCATGGAGCCGAGCCCCATCTTGTTCAGCTGCTTCATCATGCGACGCATGTCCTTGAAGCGCTTCAGCAGCTCGTTGACCGCGCCGATGTCCTGCCCGGCACCCCGTGCGACCCGGCGCCGCCGGCTCATGTCCAGGATCTCCGGCTCCAACCGCTCCTTGCGGGTCATGGAGGTGAACAAGGCCTCCAGGCGGTTGAGCTGGCTGTCATCGATATCGAGGTCCTTCGCCGCCTGCCCCATCCCGGGCATCATCCCCAGGACCTTCTTCATGGGGCCCATCTTCCTCACCATGCGGAACATGCCGAGCATGTCCTCGAGGGTGAAGGAGCCCATGACCATCTTCTCGTAGCTGGCCTGAGCCTCCTCCTCGTCGATGTTCTGCTGGGCGGTCTCGACGAGCCCGACCACGTCGCCCATGCCCAGGATTCGCCCGGCCATGCGCTCCGCGACGAAGGGGTCGAGGTCATCGACCTTCTCGCCGGCACCGAGGAAGAGGATGGGCGCCCCGGTGATCTCCTTGAGGCTGACCGCGGCGCCGCCGCGGGCGTCGCCGTCCATCTTGGTCAGGATGACGCCGGTGAGGGCGAGACGCTCGTGGAAGGCCTTGGCGGACTGCACCGCGTCCTGGCCGGTCATGGCGTCCACCACCAGGACCTGGTTGTGGGGCTTCGTGGTGGCCGCGATCTCGGCCACCTCGTCCATGAGCATCTCGTCCACGTGCAGGCGCCCCGCCGTGTCCAGGATCACCACGTCGCACCCGTTGGCGGCCGCCTCGGCGACGCCGGCTTCGCACACGCGCGGCGGCGACGCCCCCTCGAGGTGGAAGACGGGGATGTCCAGCGAGCGCCCGAGGACGCGCAGCTGTTCCACCGCGGCGGGCCGCTTCACGTCCGCGGCCACCATCATGGGGCGCTTGCCATGCCGGTCCCGGAGGTGCTTGGCGAGCTTGGCGCAGGTGGTCGTCTTGCCGGCTCCCTGGAGGCCCGCCATGAGGATGACCGTGGGCCCGGACTTGGCGACCTCGAGGGTCGCGTCCTCCGGCCCCATCAGCTCGACCAGTTCCGCGTGGACCGCGTGGACGAACTGGTCCGAGGCCTCGACGCCCTTCAGCCGCCCCTCACCCAGGGCCCGGATCTTGACGCGATCGGTGAAGTCACGCGCCAGCTTGAAGTGGACGTCAGCTTCAAGCAGCGCCTGCCGCACCGCGGTCAGGCCCTCCTCGATGTTCGCTTCGGTCAGCTCCTTCTTGCTCTTGAAGAACGAGAAGGAGCTCCCGAGGCGCTCGGTCAGGGTCTCGAACATGCCGGGGGTTCTAGCACATGCGGGGGCTGGAGGGGCGCGCCGCGGCCCCTGCGGCCCTCATTCTGACACCCGACGGATGGCTGCGCCGATGGACGCGAGGCGGTCCTCGATGCGCTCGTACCCGCGGTCGATGTGGTAGACGCGGTGGACCTCGGTGGTCCCCCGGGCCACCAGACCCGCCATGACGAGGGCCGCCGACGCCCGCAGGTCGGAGGCCGTCACCGGGGCACCTGACAGCTCGGCGACGCCTCGCACCACCACGGCGGTGTTCTGCCGGCGGACGTTGGCGCCCAGGCGCTCGAGCTCGGGGACGTGCATCCAGCGGTCGGAGAAGATCCGCTCCGTGATGATGCTCAGGCCATCGGCCTTGGTCATCAGCGCCATCCACTGGGCCTGGAGGTCGGTGGGGAATCCGGGGTACGCGTGGGTGGTGACGTCGGTGCTTCGTGGGGGCGAGTCGGCCACGTCATAGGCCTGGACCTCGATCCAGTCCTCGCCGGTCTCGAACGGCACCCTGGCCTCCTCCATGCGGTCGAGGAGCGCCCCGAGGTGCTCGGGCCGGCAGTCCGCCACCCGCACCTGGGCCCCGGCCAGGGCCCCGCCGAGCACGTAGGTGCCCGCCTCGATGCGGTCGGGGATGACGTCATGGGTCGCGCCGTGCAGCTCGTCCACCCCTTCAATGGTGAGCATGGGCGAGCCCTGACCGGAGATCTTGGCTCCCATGGCCACCAGGGCGTCGCAGAGGTCGATGACCTCCGGCTCGCAGGCCGCGCTCTCGATGACCGTGGTCCCGCGCGCGAGGGTGGCCGCCATGACGATGTTGGCGGTCCCGAGCACGCTCGGGCCGTTGGCCGAGCCAAGGAAGACCCGCGCGCCGCGCAGGCCCCCGGGAGGCGCCTCGGCCACGACGTAGCCGTGCTCGATCCGGACCTTGGCTCCCAGGGCCCGGAGCCCCTTCAGGTTCACGTCGATAGGTCGAACTCCGAAGGCGCACCCCCCGGGCAGGCTGACCTCCGCGCGGCCGAGCCGGGCCAGGAGCGGCCCGAGGACGCAGACCGACCCGCGCATCTTGCGGACCGCATCCCAGGTGGCCTTCCCACGGATGTCCCCGGCGGCGGAGATGTGGACCGTCCCGTCCGC
>CAZEFP010000321.1:0-4758 GCA_964511565.1 uncultured Planctomycetaceae bacterium | reverse complement strand
CGCGGGGGTCCCCCACGGCGATGTTGCCCCGGTCGATGAAGCGCGAGCCGAGCCGCTCGATCCCCGCCTCGATTCCCGCGATCCGCAGGGCGCTGGGTCCCATGTCGACCCCTCGACGGTTCCCACCGAGGTCCATGGGAACGCCGATCAACGCGACGGATTGGGGGGGCATCGAGGTCATGGTTCCAGTCCCGGTCGGGCCGGGGGACGAGCGTGGGTTCGGGGCTAGCGAGTACGCACCGCGAGGGCGCCCAGGATGGCGCCCTGGAGCGCGGGGAGGTCGGCCCCCGCGGTGGAGTTGAGGCGCTTGCGGAGCGCCTCAACGGCGGGCAGCCCCCCCCACTCTCCGATGGCGTACCCGAGGCGGCGCACATCCTGATCCGTGGCTTCCACCGGCGGGTTGGCCGCCCAGGAGATCAGGGTTCGCTGTCCGTAGGTGGCCCGCACCACCCCGGCTGCCAGCACGGAGAGGTACCAGGGGAGCTCCCAGACCGCGCGCTGAAGGAGCGGCTCGACCGAGCGGTGCCCCGACCTCGCGAGCCCCGAGGCGAGCTCGAGATTGATCTCGTCCGCGCCCTCCCGCGGGAACAGGCGCGCGAGCACCCGCAGGTCCCGGGCCCCGGGGCGCGCCGCGAGGGCCCTGGCTCCGATGATGGCCTCGGGCGACCTCGGGTTCATCCCGGGCAGCTCCCGCCGGATCACCTTGGTGTCCACCGGCGCCCGGGAGTAGAGCAGCAAGATCGAGTCCACCGCGGCGCGATCGGCCTCTTCCAGCTGCGGCGCCGCGTTCTGGAGGAAGTCGATGATGTCGGTGTCCGGCGCGGCCCTCTCGAGCGCCTCGAAGAGCCAGGACGTCACGAGGGGCTCTCGATCCTCGGGCGGGATCGAGAGGATCCGGCCTGCGCGAATTGTGCCGGCCGCGTTGCCCATTCGGATCAACGAGGCGATGGCGTTGGCACGAACCCAGGGGTCCGGGTCATTGGCCACGTCCACCAATCGGGGTCCGTAGTCCGGGTTGCCAGCGGCACCGAGGGCCGAGGCGGCCAGGGCCCGCACGCCGGCCTTCTCGTTGCTGATGGAGCGCTCGACCAGGTCGCCGTACTGCCCCTCGGACCTCTGGAGCAGGGCGACGGCCCCCGCCTGGACCACCGGCTCGGGGTGGGACGCCGCGAGACGGAGCGTACGCGGGAACAGATAGGCGAGCTCGTTCTCGAGGATCGTGAGCATCAGCCACTTCCACTCCTTCTGGTCCGCGGGGCGCCAGACGCCGGCGTCGATCATCGACTCGATGACGACCGGCATTCGCTGGGTGCAGACCCTGACCCTGGGCACCCCCTCACCGTCGATGAGGGCCTCGAGCAGGTGGTCCTTGGCATGCTCGAGCTTCAGATCGAGCACGAGCTGCAGGACGAGCGCCTGGAGGAACGCCTCGTTGTCGCGGAGCTCGGTGAGGAGGGTTGAGGCCCAGACCGCGCCGTCCACGAAGCCGTAGGCCTTCGCGGCATCCCAGCGCAGCTGATACAGCCGCCTGAAGGCAGGAGGAAGCGCCTGGCCCCGGGGGTCCGCCGCATAGGCGAGCAGGTCACGGGCCTCGCCGGACCGCTCGTCCACGCCCGCTGCCAGCTCGGCCACCTTCCCCCGCCCGGCCGCGGTCCCCGTTCGGATCAAGGCCACCATCGCGGTGGTGCGCAGGGTGTCGTCCTCGTCCTCGCTGAGGTCCTTCAGGACGTCGATGGCCGGGCCCACCTTCGAGCCAAGCGCTCCGAGCCCGAAGATGGCCGCCACACGCTCGTCCGTCGCGAGCACCTCGGTGGTCGCCTCGACCAGGATCCGCCGGGACTCGACGGCCCCGGCGGCCCCCAGGGTGTAGGTCGCGGCTCCCCAGCCCGGAGCTCCGGGGTCGAGCTCTTCGAGGTCCGCGCGAGCCAGCGTCGCAGAGCGTCGATCGAAGTCGGTCCGCAGGTCGCGCTCGTAGAGCCTCACCCCCTCCTCGGCCCGCGCCTGGGCCCGCGCCGCCGCGTCCACCTGCTTCCCAGTAGCGCCCTCGTCCGCCGGGGAATCCTGGGCCAGGACCGGGGCGACGGCGAGCATGGCCGCGCAGCCCCGCAGGGCGCACCGCTCCAGGAGTCGGACCGCAGGCCTGGGGCTTGGGAATCGGGGCTTGAAGGGCTTCATCGGTGGACTCTGGGGAGGGGCTCCCCGAGAGGGAGTTTATCGACCGGTCGGGCGCAGAATCGAAGGCGATTCCGTGACCTGCGCCTGGGGTCAGCTCAGGAGCGCCACCAGCTCATCCCGGCGGGCGTCGCGGGTCTCCTGCCGCTTCGCCTCGAGGTTCAGTCGCAGGAGAGGCTCCGTGTTCGACATGCGGACGTTGAACCACCACCAGTCGTCCGACTCGAGGTCGCCGTACTCGACGGTGATCCCGTCGAGCTCGTCCTGTCGGCCGTCGGCGTAGCGCTCCTTGAGCCTCGCGATCGCGGCCGCCTTGTCCTCCACCTCGAAGTTGATCTCTCCGGTGGAGTGGTAGCGACGGAGGTCCTTGACCAGCTCTGACAGGGGGCGCCCCTGGTTCTCCTCGCGCGTCAGGAGGTTGAGCGCGCTGACCATGGCCAGGGCCCCGGAGTCGCAGACGAAGTTGTCACGGAAGTAGAAGTGGCCCGAGAGCTCCCCGCCGAAGACCGCTCCGTGCTCGCGCATGGTCGCCTTGATGAAGCTGTGGCCCACGCGGTCGCGGTGGGCGACGCCCCCGCCCGCCTGGATCTCCTCCTTCACCACCCACGAGGACCGCAGGTCATAGACGATGTGGGCCCCCGGCTCCTTGCGCAGGAACTCGCGGGCAAGGAGCGCGGTCATCAGGTCAGCGGTGACGGTCTCACCCGTCTCGTCGACGAAGCAGCAGCGGTCCGCATCGCCGTCGAACCCCACCCCCGCGGCCGCCCCACCGGCGCGAACCAGCTCGCGGACATCGTCGAGGTTCTCCTCCTTGAGCGGGTTGGCCTCGTGGTTGGGGAACGTGCCGTCGGGCTCCATGAAGAGGGTGCTCGTGGTCAGCCGGGGCAGCCTGGGGAGGATGCCCGGCAGGGTGTGCCCCGCCATGCCGTTGGCCGCGTCGATGGCGAGGGTCAGGTCCCCCTCCATGTCGCAGAAGGAGGCCACGTGCGAGGCGTAGGCGTCGTTCAGGTCGAGCTCCTCCAACGCGCCCCGCGCGGCCACGGGGCCGGGGTACGGCTCGCCGCACATGCGCTCGATGTCCGCGATCCCGTTCGCCCGGGAGATCGGCCGCGCCCCGCGGGAGCAGAGCTTCATCCCGTTGTACTCGCCGGTGTTGTGGCTCGCGGTCACGCAGAGGCCGCCGTCGACGTCCTGGGACCCGATGGCGAAGTAGGTCATCGGCGTCGAGGCCAGCCCGATGGAGATCACGTCCGCGCCGGCGTCCCGCATCCCCTCGATCACGGCATCGGCGATCTCGGGCGAGTGAACGCGCATGTCCTGCCCGACGAGCAGGCGCTTGGCGTCCAGGAGACGGGCGAAGGCATGCCCGATGCTCCGAGCCGTGCTCGCGTCGAGCTCGGTCGGGTGGACGCCGCGGATGTCGTAGGCCTTGAAGATTCCCATGGGGGTACTGAGAGGAGCAGGTCGGGGGCCGCCCTGACGGCCGGCAGGGCCGCAGGTTAACCGCTCCAGGCCCCCGGGGCCCCCCCTCGGAGGCCTTTCGCCCCGCTCCAGTGGCCCGGTTCAGGACGCCAGGAACTCGGCGCCCGAGCGCTGCCACCACGACCGCCACGCCTCCAGGGCCCGGGCCCTCTCCTGGGCCTTCCCCACCGGGTCGAAGTCGAACTTCTTGCCCGTGATGCTCCTCAAGGCGACGGCCGCCGCCTCCCGTACGGCCGACCGGTCGTCGTCGAGCGCTTCGATGAGCGCCGGCGCCGCCGGCTTGGCGCGGAGGCCGCCGAGCACCTGGGCCGCGACCATCCGAACGAACACGTCCTCGTCGGAGAGCATCGGGATGACGTGGGGCGCGACGGCGACGTCCTTGGTCTGCCCGAGCGCGAAGACCGCGTCGAGGCGCAGCCCAGGATCAGGGCTCTCCAGATCCTCGAGGTGCTGACCCCAGGCCGCCGTGGGGCCGCCGTTGCTGCCCACCAGGTCAGGCTTCAGGCTCTCGCTGCCGCCAGCGAGGGGAGCCGCGCCCGAGTCCACCGCGACGGTCGCCGACCGCAGCCGCTCCTCCAGCTCCACCAGCACGTCCCCGTGGAAGGACAGCACCTGCTTCAGATCCGCGAGCTCCGCCTCCCGGCTCTTCGCCCTCGCGAGCCCCTCCCGGAGCTCATCCACCGCCCGGCTCGACGCGTCGATCGTGACGCGCATGCGGTCGGCGCGCGCGACCGAGTCGACCTCGCTCTGCGCCAGCGCCGCCGCCAGCGCCTCGAGTCGCCCATCCACATCCGCGCGCGCCGCGGCGAGCGCCACTTCGAGTCGCTGCTCGAGGTCGCCCATCTTCGACCGCAGGGGCTCGAGGGCTGCCGCGCGCTCCTGTCGGCTCGCCTGCTCGACGGCCTCGAGCTGCTGCGTGGAGAGGTCCAGACGACGCTCGAGGGCCTCGATGCGGTCGAGGAACATCGGCGCTCCGAAGCCGATCGCCGCGACCGCCCCGAGGGCGAGCAGCGTGGCTCCGCGCGCCCCGCCGGAGCGGGTGGAGTCCGGCTGGGCGGCGGGCCCTCGCTGGGCCGCCTCGCCCGGCACCGCGGCGGGGCCGGG
>CAZEFP010000320.1:0-4760 GCA_964511565.1 uncultured Planctomycetaceae bacterium | reverse complement strand
GAGGGGCTCGGGACCCGCGGCTTCGAGGTCATGGCTCCCCACCCCATCGGCGAGCTCTTCCTCGACGGCGTGCGGGTCCCCGCCGCCCATGTCCTCGGGGAGGTGGGCGCGGGGATGGACCTGGCGCTCGCCAACCTGGCGCGCTTCCGGATCACGGTGGCGGCCGCGGCCAACGGCTTCGCGCGGCGGGCCCTGGCCGAGTCGGTGGCGCACCTCTCGCGCCGCGAGCAGTTCGGCCGGCCGCTCTCGAGCTTCCAGGGGCTGCGCTTCGACCTTGCCGAGATGGACACCCGCCTGCGGGCCGCCGAGCTCCTCACCGCCGAGGCGGCCGCGGCCGTGGACGCGGGTGAGGACGCCACCGCCGAGGTGGCGCGCGCCAAGCTCTTCTCCACGGAGAACGCCTCCTGGGTCTGCGATCGCGCGGTGCAGCACCACGGCGGCGCCGGGGTGCGGGTGGGCACCGTGGTGGAGCGGCTCTTCCGCGACACCCGTGCCCTGCGCATCTACGAGGGGACCAGCGAGGTCCAGAAGCTCGTGCTGGCCAAGCACGTTCTCAAGCACACCCCGGCCCCCGACTCGGGAGCGAGCGACTGATGCCCGGCTACCAGAGAATGCTCTTCGTCTGCCTCAATGACCGGGGCGATGAGCACCCCCGCGGGTCCTGCGCGAGGGCCGGCGGTGACGAGGTCCTCGACCGGCTCCGGGCGGGGATCCACGAGCGCGGCCTGAAGGGGGTGGTCCGAGCGGTGGGGACGCGCTGTCTGGGGCAGTGCGCCCACGGTCCCGTGATCGCCTGTCAGCCGGAGGAGGTCTGGTACGGCAAGGTGCAGCCCGACCACGTGGACCAGCTCATCGACGGGCACGTGCTGGGCGGCGAGGTCCTGGAGGCCCTCGAGCTCTCCGAGGACGAGCTCGTCTTCGTCCCCAAGGAGGAGCGCGCCCTGCCGCCGATTCGTCGTCGCGAGCCCGGGGGTGACCCGGGGGCCTCGGACGGGCGGGGCGCCTGAGCCGGAACCTGGTCCAGCGCGCCGCGGTTTGAGCAACCCCCCGCGCCGCGGGCGTTTGCATACTGTGAGTGCTCGACCGCTCGCGCCCGCGATTCGCCATGGCACAGACCCACCTCAGCCTCTTCGACCTCGCGCCCGGCAAGGTCCTGCTCGACCGCTACCTCATCGACGCCCCGCACCGCGAGAACGGCATGTCCGCGGCCTTTCGGGTCACCGACCAGGAGGGGGGCGAGGCGCGTGAGCTCCAGGCCTTCCCCTCGTCGCTGTTCGAGAGCAAGGCCCAGGCGGACGCCTTCGCTGAGACCCTCGGCGGCTGGGCCGCCCTGGACGACGCGGCGTTCACGCGGGTCCAGCAGGTCGAGGTCCTGGGTGATGGAGCGGTGATCGCCGTCTTCGAGTTCCCGGAGGGGGCCGCGCTCAGGGACCTCGCCTCGGAGCGAGGGCCGTGGGGCGCACAGGAGGTGCTCGACCTGGGCCTGGCGACCCTCGCGGGTCTTCAGAACGCGCACGCCAAGGGCCTGGTCCACGGGGACATCAAGCCCTCGACGATCTTCGTGGGGGATCACGGTCCCGTGCTGGTGGACGGGGGGGTGACCCCCGGGCTCTGGGCGGCCAAGCACCTCGGGACCCGCACGGCGCTGATCGGCACGCCGTACTACGCGCCGCTCGAGCAGTTCGGGGGGGACGCTCCCGATGAGCGTTCGGACCTCTACAACCTGGCCACGGTGATGTACGAGCTCCTCACGGGGGTGATGCCCTGGAAGGGGCGCAGCTTCATCGAGGTCTTCCAATCCAAGATGCAGCCGAGCGCGCCGGCCATGTCGACCCTGGCGCCCGGCCTGGAGGTGGACCCGGGACTGGAGGCCGCGATCTCCGGCGGCCTGCGCGGGAGTCGCCAGGACCGCCACCGTTCCGCAGCGGACTTCCGGAGCGCGCTGGCAGCGCTTCACCTGTGATGGTCGCGCCCGACGTCACGTTCCCCATGGAGCTCCCCGCGAGCTTCAACCTGAGCGAGTACTTCCTGGACCGGAACCTCGACGAGGGGCGGCGCGACAAGATCGCGGTGCGCGTCGGTGAGGAGCACCGAACCTACGGCCAGATCCACGAGGGCGTCCTGCGCATGGCGGCGGCCCTGCGGGATGCGGGGGTCCGCCCCGAGGAGCGGGTGCTCATCGTCCTCCCTGACGGCTTCGAGTTCGTGGAGGCCTGGTTCGCCACCCTGCGGGTGGGGGCGGTCTTCGCCATGGTCAACCCGCTCCTCAAGGCGAAGGACTACGCCTACTACCTCGAGTACTCCCGGGCGGCCGCGGTGTTCACCCATGAGAGCGTGCTCCCCGAGATCGGGGAGGCGCTCCGGTCGGCCTCGGCCTGCAGGGCGGCCTTCGTGGTGGGGGAAGACGCTGGCGGCTTCACCCCGTACGGGGACGCCCGTCGCGCCGCCGATCCCGCGGGCCCGGGGGCGGCAGCCGAGCCCGTCGGGCCGGATGGGATCGCCGGTTGGCTCTTCACCTCGGGCTCGACGGGGGAGCCGAAGGCCTGCGTCCACGCCGGCCGGGACTTCGCCTACTCCACCGAGACCTACGCGCTCCAGGTGGCCGGCTACCGCGAGGACGACGTCTGCCTCTCGGTGCCCAAGCTCTTCTTCGGGTACGCCACCGGCACCAACCTGATGTTCCCGTTCCGGGTCGGCGCCACGGTGGTCCTCTTCGAGGGGCGCGCCACCGCCGACGAGATCCTCGACCAGGTGGAGGCCCACCGGCCGACCTTCCTCACCGGGGTCCCGACGCTCTTCAACAACGTCCTGCGCAGCGACCGCTGCGAGGGGGCGGATCTCTCCTCCCTGCGGGTCTCGCTCTCCGCGGGCGAGGCCCTTCCCCCTGCGCTCTACGAGGAGTGGAAGGGCCGAACCGGCGTGGAGATCCTCGACGGGATCGGGTCGGCGGAGATGTTCCACATCTACATCTCCAGCGCCATGGGTGAGGTCGTTCCGGGCTCCCTCGGGCGCCTCGTTCCGGGCTACGTCGCGGAGGTGGTGGACCCCGAGGGCCGCCCCGTGGAGGACGGGGAGCCGGGCCGGCTCCGGGTCGCGGGGGGCTCGACGGCGCTCTGCTACTGGGGCGACAAGGACAAGTCGAACGCCACCTTCCAGGGCGCCTGGTGCACCTCGGCCGACGTGTTCCGTCGGGACGCGGACGGGCTGTTCTGGTACGTGGGGCGGAGCGATGACCTGCTCAAGGTCAGCGGCATCTGGGTCTCGCCGCTGGAGATCGAGAACGTGCTCCTCGACCACGCCGCGGTCCACGAGTGCTGCGTGGTGGGCCGCGACGGCGGGGACGGTCTTGTGAAGGCGCACGCCATCGTGGTCTGCGCCGACGGGCACGAAGGATCCGAAGATCTCGCGTCCGCACTGAAGGCCCACGTGAAGGAGAGGCTGGCCCCGCACAAGTACCCGCGCTCCTTCGAGTGGCGGACCGAGCCCCTCCCGCGCAACGACCGCGGCAAGATCGCCCGCAAGCTCCTCAAGTAGATGCACGACTTCGCGAAGCTGACCTGGCCCGAGGCGAAGGAGCTGTTCGCCGCCGACCCCGTGGCGCTGCTCCCGGTGGGGGCCACCGAGGCCCACGGACCCCATCTGCCCCTGGACACCGACGTGACCATCGCCGTGGCCCAGGCCCGGCGGGCGGCGGGGATCCTCGACGAGGCGGGGGTGACCACCCTGGTCATGCCGCCCATCGCCTACACGTTGGCCCAGTTCGCCTTCGGGTTCCCCGGGACGATCACGATCCGTCCCACGACCCTCTGGAACCTGGTCGAGGACGTGGTGGAGAGCCTCGAGCAGCACGGCGTGCGCCGCGTGGTGCTGTGCAACTCGCACCTCGAGCGTCAGCACGTCCAGCTGCTCAGGGGGGTCTGCAAGGACCACGCGGAGGTCACCAAGGACAAGGCGCAGCTGCTCTTCCCCGACATCACCCGCCGTCGCTGGGCGGGGACCCTGGGGGAGGAGTTCAAGTCGGGCGACTGCCACGCGGGCCGCTACGAGTCGAGCATCGTCCTCGCGGCCGATGGGGAGAGCGTGCGCGAGGAGGAGCGGCAGAGGCTCGCGCCCAAGGAGGTTCGGCTCGTGGAGAAGATGCTGGACGGGGCCCCCGACTTCCTTGCCATTGGCGCCGACGAGGCGTGGTGCGGCGACCCCGCCTCGGCCACCGCCGAGGAGGGTGAGAGGCTCCTCGATCAGCTCGGTCAGATCGTCGCAACCAGCGCCCTCGAGGAGTGGCCGGAGCTCGCCCGATGAGCGCGTACAACACCGTCATCCAGGTCCGCTTCGGGCACGTGGACCCGGCGGGTATCGCCTACTTCCCGCGCATCTTCGACTACGTCCACGACGTCTTCGAAGGCCTCTGGGAGGAACACGTGGGCCGGCGTTACTACCATCTGCTCCAGGAGCAGCGGGTGGGCTTCCCGCTCGTCCACTCCGAGGTCGACTTCAAGACGCCCCTGCGCTTCGGGGACCGCCCCGTGGTCACCGTCACCTGCTTCAAACTCGGCCGAACCTCCCTCGGCCTCCGCTATCGCTTTCACCTCGCAGACCGGCTTCACCTCGAAGCCCGCATGATCACCGTCTGCACCAACACCGACTCCATGGAGCCCATCCCCATCCCCGACGAGTTCCGGGGCCGCTTCGAGGAGCTTCTCGAGCCCGACGTGAGGGCCGACTGAAATGGCCGAGCCCATCTCCCGCTTCTACGAGTCGGG
>CAZEFP010000319.1:0-4770 GCA_964511565.1 uncultured Planctomycetaceae bacterium | reverse complement strand
GGCGCGTGCTGGGGAAGTGGGCCCCCTGGGCCCCGGGCAAGGGCTGAACGGGCGCGAGAGGTCCTCGAATTCACCGGTAGCCACGGGCCGCTTCAGGGAATAGGGCGGGCGGAGACCTTCGTCTCGTGCTCGATCTCGCCCGATCCTCCGGTCAGATCCTCCCATCGGAGGGGGGCCGGCGACCTGAGATCCTGCCCGCTGACGATTGCGGGGCGTTGCGTTCCTTGACCACCCCCCCCGCTCCGCTATCATCCTGGCACCCGCGTCCGGTCCTCGGACCTTGCCGCGGGGCGCATCATCCCCCCAGTTCCTCTCAACGGTCCGCGTTGTGTGACCTGGTCCCGGGCCCGCCCGGACCGCCAGATCTCACGGGCCGTCTTCCGAATACGGACTCCAACTCCGACATTCTCCCCGACCGGATTCCCTTCTCCGAGCGCCCTCATCGAGGGCTGTCCCGGGGTGAGTGACTCAGCTTCCCGCGGCCCTGTCCGCTGGGAGCCATCGGTCCGACAGTCCGCCTCCACGGGTTCTTCCATTTCCGCCATGAGCCGATCGCGCTTCCTGGGCCTCTTCGCCCTCCCCGTCCTCGTTGCGAGCGCCACCGCGTTCCCCCTGGACGTTTCCAGCGACTTCGACGCCGCCATCGACCTGTGGTCGCGCGGCCGCAAGCAGGAGGCGCTCGACGCGATGCGTCGCATGCTCGCCTCCGACCCGGAACCGGCCGAGGTCTTCCAGGTCTACCTCGCCGCGGACTCGGACACCCTCGCCGACTTCATGGCGGAGGGCGACGAGTACACCCAGGTCGCCATGCGCTTCATCGAGCGCGCGAGCCTCGGCCGCGCCGAGCTGCGCAATGACGAGGGGTCGATCCAGGATCTCGTGCGCGAGTACATGGGCGCCAGCACCACGGCCGACCGCCTCTCGGCGCTGTCGCGCATCAGCGCGCAGCACGGGGAGTACGCCGTGCCGATGTTCGTGAACGTCCTCGGGGACGACAGCGACCCTGAGCGCGTCACCGACGCGATGCTCGCGGTGCAGACCATGGGCCCCGCCGCGGTCCAGCCGCTGCTGGCGGCCCTGGCCTCCGAGAACGACTTCCAGCGCCGCAACGTCGTCCTCGCGCTCGGCAACATCGCCGACCCCCGCGCCGGCGCCGCGCTCCTGATGCACGCCACCGCCGACTCGTCGGAGACCATCCGCGCCGCCGCCGCCGCTGGCGCCGAGCGCTGCGGCGCCTCGGGTGACCCCGCGGCCCTGTTCCTGCAGCTGGGCGACGACTACCACCACCGCCGTGCCTCGGTCCTTCGTGACCTGGACTACAGCGACGTGATCTGGTCCTGGGGCGACGGCACCCTCGTCGCGAACGAGAGCCCGCGCGCCATCTACAACAACGTCCTCGCCAAGGGCGCCTTCTACCACGCCCTCGGCCTCGCCCCGGACTCCCAGGACGCCGTCGCTGGCATCGCCCGTGAGTCGGTGGACATCCAGTCCAAGCTGGCGGCCCTCGAGGGCGCCGGTGAGGACGTCGGGTCCCACCTCGAGGCCGCCAACGAGGGCATGCTGGCCGTGATGAGCGCCGGCACCGCCGCGCTGGATCGCGCCCTCAACATGTCGGTCGCCTCCGGTGACTCCGCCACGGGTGGCCGCATCGCCGCGGTCCTCGGTGAGATCGCCTCGGCGCCCACGGACGGCCTCAACGCCGCGCTGATCGGCGGCGGAGCCTCGATGGCCGGTGAGGCCGCCGTGGCCCTCGGCTTCATCGCGGCTCGCACGAACACCGCCGTCTCCGCCGACGTGGTCGCCGAGCTCGGCACCGCCGTCGGCCGCCGCGTGGTCAAGCTCGCGGTCATCATCGACGGCGATGCTCAGCGCGCCGCCGACCTCATCGCCGCGCTCGACGGTCAGGGCGTCCTCGCCCAGCATGCCGGCAGCGCCGCCCAGGGCCTGGTGATGCTCGGCCAGCTGGCTGGTATCGACACGATCCTGGTGGGCGACGACCTCCCGGACCTCACCACGGACGCCGTGATCTCGCGCGTGCGCCAGAACCCCGCCTTCGAGGGGACCCCGACCTACCTGCTCACCGCGGACGAGGACCTGGCCGACGCCTACGGCGACCGGATCCAGGGCAGCTTCGCCGGAGCCGACGGCATCGACGCCCTCTCCGAGGTGTTCGAGGCCCGCCTGGACGAGAACCGCGCCCGCGCGGACGCCCTCGCCGAGAGCGCCGCGAACGCCCTTCGCATGCTCGGCTGGCGCGGCAACTCCGATCTCTCCGGCGCGGTCGCTGGCCTCGCCGCGGCGACCGAGGGTCGCCGGGACGGCATCGCGGTTCCCGCCCTCCACACGATCGGCCTGATCGGTGACGCCTCCCACGTGGACGTCGCCCTCGCCGTGCTCTCCAACGGGGACGCGTCGGACGAGAGCCGGATCGCCGCGGCCGAGGCCGTCGGGATGATCGGCGGTCGGATCGACCTCGCCGCCACCGTGTCGAGCGCCATGCGCGAGATCATGGACAGCGACGCGAGCCTCGAGCTGCGCACGGCGGTCGCCAAGTCTCTGGGTCACATGAACCTCGGCGCGGAGTCCCGCGCCGGCGTCCTCGAGAGCGTCCGCTCGCGAGTCGGCGCCCAGTGAGACACCCCACCGGGCGAAGTGTCCCAGGCGCCCCCGCCTGCGACGCATTCGCACGGTGCTCGTCCGCCTGAAAAAAACTGCGAGGCCCGCTGCCGCTCACGGCAGCGGGCCTCGCTATGATTTCCGGCCGCTCGACCCCGGAGCCGATACGCGTCACTCGCGCGTCGGCGAATGGGCAGGGCACCTGAAGGCCAGAGTAGCTCAGTGGTAGAGCACTGCTTTCGTAAAGCAGCGGTCACGGGTTCAAATCCCGTCTCTGGCTCCACCTCCCTTCGCGCCCCAGGAGGGTCCCGAGATGCCGACTCCCCTCGACCCGAAGGAGCGCCTGATCGGCGTCTTGCACCTGCTGCCGACCCCGGGGCTCGCGGGCGGAGGCGGGGCGATGGAGGGGCTCCTCGCCCACGCGATCCAGGACGCGGAGGCCTACGTGGCCGGCGGGATCTCGACCCTCGTGGTGGAGAACTACCACGACGCCCCGTTCTTCAAGGACAACGCCGGGCCGGCGGCTCACGCGGCCATGACCGTGGCCGCGAGCCGTGTACTCGCTGTTCCTGGCGTCGAGGCGCTGGGGATCAACGTCCTTCGGAACGACGCCGAGGGCGCCCTGGGGATCGCTGCCGCGGTGGGCGCGAGCTTCGTGCGGGTCAACGTCCACACGGGCTCCATGTACACCGACCAGGGACTGATCGAAGGTCAGGCGGCGAGGACCATTCGGACGCGCGCCGGGCTCTGCCCCGCGGTCCAGATCTTCGCTGACGTGCACGTGAAGCACGCCACTCCCGTGGCGGGCGAGGTCCTCGAGGATGCCGCGCGCGACGCCGTCCATCGCGGGCGAGCGGACGGGCTCATCGTCTCCGGCGTGGCCACGGGAGCAGCGCCGGACCCTGAACGAGTGGAGCGTGTGCGCCGAGCGGTTGGGAGCGATGTTCCGATCCTGATCGGATCTGGGTTCAGCCTCGGGAACGCGGCTGCGCTCCTGGCGCACGCGGACCGGGCGATCGTCGGGACCGCGGCGAAGGAGGGCGGCGACGTGCTCGCCCCGGTCTGCGCCGAGCGCGTCCGGGAGCTCGTGGCCGCGGCCCAGCAGGTCTGATCCCGCGCCGCTCGCGCGAGCGAGAAAGGGGAGTCCGCCTCGCGGTGGGTACAAGGGGGGCCGCCGAGGGGGGCCACGCGGCAAGCCGTGGCGCTCAGCTCCGGATGGGCTCGGGGGCGTGGGGTTCGAAGGGGACCTCGCGCGCGCCGCCGCCCTCCAGCGGGGCTGCGAGCGCGGCGCAGACCGCTTCCATCTGGCCCCGCGGTCCGATCGCCACGAGTCCGGAACCGGCCCCGCTGAGGCACGCGGCGTGGGCTCCAGCCTCGAGGGCCCCTTGAATCGCGGCGTCGGCCCCGGGGATCAAGGCTCGACGGAAGCGCTCGTGGAGGCGGTCATGGACCCCGAGCCGGAGCCGCGTGGGGTCGCCCGTGCGGAGCCCGTCCAGGAGAAGCGCCAGGCGCCGGGGGTTCTCCACGGCGTCCTGGAAGGGAATCGACTCGGGGAGCACCGCGCGTGACTGCTCGGTGAAGAGCGGGGTGTCGGGCCAGGCCACGGCGAACCCAAGGGAGTCGTGGACCGGCTGCTGGACGACCTCGAGGCCACCGTCGTGAGGGGCCGCCAGGGTGCAGCCGCCCAGCAGGGAGGCTGTCGAGTTATCGGGATGCCCTTCGAGCCTGGCGGCGAGCTCCACGAGCTCGGAGCGATCCTCATGTGCGGTGCCCGATGACTCCGCGGCGATGAGCAGGCCCGCCGCCGAGGCCGCTCCGCTGCTGCCGAATCCGCGGCCCACGGGGATCTCGGAGGAGATTCGAATCCTGAGCCCGGGCAGCGGGACACCGGAGTGGGCGGCGTGGAGCCTGAGGGCCCGCACCACGACATCCTCGTCGTCTGGCCAGCTGGCGGCGGGGGACCACCTGACCACGAGTTCATCCGTGACGTCGGTGACCTCGACCTCTGCGTCGAGGTACAAGCCGAGGCTGAGGCCGAGAAGATCGAAGCCCGGGCCGAGGTTGGAAGTGGAGCCGGGGACCCGCAGCGTGAAGCGATCGATCATTTCTCCATTCTATGTCGTCCGTGCGACATTCTTGCGATGGGCACGGCGG
>CAZEFP010000318.1:0-4781 GCA_964511565.1 uncultured Planctomycetaceae bacterium | reverse complement strand
GTGAACACCCCCGAGGAGGCCGACCGCCTCAAGGAGCTCGGCTACCGCTGAGCCGCACCGCCGCGCGGTGTCCCCGCGGCCCCGACGCCGCTGGTGACGACGGAGGAGAACACCCGGCATCGATGGTGGATCCACCGCGTCAGGTGTCGATCGGAGTGCAAGCGGCCCGCTCAGCGGGGGCCCGCTGGAAGCCACCTGAGAGGGGGGTTCCCGCGCCCCACAGGTCCCCAGATCCCACATCCTCGCGACTTCTGCCAAGGCTCGGATCGAGCGCGACGTACCGTTGGAAACCGCCAGGAAAGCACCCATGAACCAGCTGATCCTCCACCTCGCGCTGCTCGCCGCCCTCCTCCACCTGCCGGCCTGCGCTGGCGCCCCCGAGCCGAACCGCCGGCACGCCATCGATTCGATCGTGGTCACCTTCAGCCCCTCCGGAACACTGGACGCGGCCGACGCCCGGACCCTGGAGATCACCGACGCCGAGACGATCGACCGGTGGGTGACCGCCCTCCAGGCCGTGCCGGAGCTTCCCACCCGCGGGGTCCGGCTCGTCAAGTTCGCGCCGCCGACCCCCGAGCACCGCGTCGAGCTGCGCGCCGGCGGCGAGGTGCTCCGGGTCGCCCGCCTGCGCGGCGGCCTCCTCGACGTCGACGCCCACGACGGCTGGGCGTTCTATAGCGGCGAGGACGAGGCGTTCACTGACCTCGTCCTCGCGGCGATCCCCGGCGCCTGACCTCCTCATCGGACCGGGACGGGCTCCCGGCCGCGGCGCTCTTCCCGTTGGACTTTGGTTCCACGAGGGCGAGCGGCCGGAGGGGGCGCCACGAGCGAACCGCGGGGTCCGTGGTTTGGTGGCGCGGCCACAGGGCGTCCTGAATCCCGGCGTGGGGCAAGGGCACCTGGAGGAGAGCGTCAGGGACAGCCCCGGGTGCCGCCATTGAGCATCACGGGCTCCAATAGGGCCGCGACGTCCCGATCCCCTCGCAACCCTCGTCTCGCAACATGCTCCCCAAGCCCTTCACCGTCTTGCTGCTCGGCCTCGCGGCCCTCGAAGCCCCGGCCGTCGCGCAGCAGCTCCTCAACCGCTCGATCAACGTCCAGGGCGTGACCCGGACCTACCTGGTCTACGTGCCCTCGAGCTACTCCGCCGCCGAGCCTGCGCCCCTGCTCTTCAACTTCCACGGGGGGGACACGACGTCCCAGGAGATGCTCCAGCTGTCGGACATGCGAGACCTGGCCGAGGCGGACGCGTTCCTGCTGGTCTACCCCCAGGGGCTTCCCGAGCCCGGCGGCGGTCCCATCTGGAACAGCGAGGGGCCGTACTCGAACGGGACCGACGAGATGGCCTTCGTGGGCGCGGTCATCGACCGGATGGCCGCCGACTACTCGGTGGACGAGCGCCGCGTGTACGCCTGCGGGTTCTCCAACGGCGGGAACCTGGTCTACGACCTGGGCTGCCTCATGGCCGACCGCTTCGCCGCGATCGCAGCGGTGGCAGGGAACATGTTCGAGTGGACGTACACGTCCTGTTCTCCGACGTCCCCGACGGCGCTCCTCACGATCCACGGGACCGCCGACAACACCTACAACGCCTACAACGGGCTCCCCCCCTTCACGATCTCCCTGCCCCAGACCCACACCTACTGGGTGGGCGTCAACGGGGCCCGATCTACCCCTGACGTCTCCTCGATCACGCCCAGCACCGACCGCTTCGTCTGGCCCGCGGAGCAGGGATGCTTCGAGGTGGAGCACTACCGCATCACCGGCGGCGGGCACGACTGGCCCGGCGCCTTCGGGTTTCCCGGGCCGATCGACGCGGACGAGGTCATCTGGGACTTCGTCTCGCGCTTCGACGTGGACGGCCTCCTGACCTGCGCAGGCCCCTCGGCGTACTGCCCCGTGACCCCGAACTCGTCCGGAGCTGGCGCCGAGATCGGCTGGAGCGGCTCCACCAGCGTCGCCGACGACGACCTGGTCTTGGAGGTGACGGGCGTGCCCTCGAGCACGGTCGGGCTCTTCTTCTACGGCCCCGACCAGGTGCAGCTGGGCCTCGGCAACGGACTGCGGTGCGTGGGCGGGAGCCTCCAACGGCTGCCCGTGGTGGGAGCCGACGCGAACGGGACGGTGTCCTATCCGGTCGAGCTGCTGAACACCTCGCTCCCGACGGGCGCCATCTCCGCAGGAGAGACCTGGAACTTCCAGTTCTGGTTCCGCGACGTGCAGGCCTTCCCCTACCGCTTCAACCTCTCCAACGGGCTCCGGGTCCCGTTCACGCCCTGAGGGGGAGTGGCCGGCCTCCGCTCGCCCCCCCACCCCGTATCCTCGGGGGCCAAGATGGCCCCCATGACGGTAGAGCGAACGACGTGCGGCCTCCTCGGAGGCAAGAACGGGCCAGGGACGATGGCCGGGGGCTGAGGCGTGGGGTCCCTGGAGGTACGCGGGCTCACCCGCGCGCCCTGGTGGCGCGACCTGGACCTGGCCCTCAAGGAGGGTGAGATCGCGGTCCTGCGCGGCCCGTCAGGGAGCGGGAAGACGCTCCTCCTGCGGGCGCTGGCGGACCTGGACCCGGTCGACGCCGGCGAGGTTTCCCTGGACGGCCGCGCACGGGAGGCCACTGCGCCCCCGATGTGGCGGCGGGCGGTGCGCTACGCCCAGCAAGGCGCGCCGTGCCTCCCCGGGACGGTCGAGGAGAACGTCGCCGCGGTCGCCACGCTGCTGAACGTCTCTCCCACTCCGGCGCCCGGCCTTGACCCGCGCGCGGACGCGGGCCGGCTCTCGGGCGGCGAGGCCCAGCGCCTCGCGCTCCACAGAGCCCTGCTCGGCGCGCCCAAGGTGCTGCTGCTGGACGAGGTCACCGCCGCCCTCGACAGGGACGCGGCGGCCGAGGCCGAGGCGCGGGTGCAGGCGTTCGCCCGGGAGGGTGGCTCGGTCCTCTGGGTCAGCCACGACGTGGCCCTCGCCCAGCGGCTCGGCGCCCGGGAGGTGAGCCTGTGATCGCCATCGTCCCGCTGACCCTGACCGACCTCGGCCTCGCGGCGCTGCTGGTGCTGGCGAACGCGGCGGTGGACCTCGTCCTGCGCCTGGGCCTGGGGCGGCGCCTGCTCCTCGCCGCCGTGCGCGCCGCGGTGCAGCTGGCGCTCCTCGGCTGGGTGCTGGGCCTGGTGTTCGAGACGGAGGGGCCCGGCGCGGTCCTGCTCGTGACCCTGGTCATGGCGACGGTGGCGGGCGTCGAGGCGGTCCGCCGCGGCAGCCGCCGGGTCCCAGGGATCTTCGCCGCCAGCATCGGGGTCATGCTCGTGAGCTCCTTCGCCGTGACCTCCTACGGGCTGCTCGTCGTGCTCGACATCCCGGAGCCCTGGTACACGCCCCAGTACGCGGTCCCCCTCCTGGGCATGGTGCTCGGCAACGCGTTGAACGGGATCAGCCTCGGCCTGGACGCCGCGCTGGAGGGTTTCGACGAGGACCGCGCGCGGGTTGAGCTGCTGCTCGCCCACGGCGCCACGCGCCGCGAGGCCGCGGCGCCGGTCCTGAGGCGCGCCGCGCGGCGCGGGATGATCCCGATCCTCAACGCCATGATCGCCGTGGGAGTGATCAGCGTGCCCGGCATGATGACCGGCCAGCTGCTCGCGGGTGCGGACCCGGAGACGGCTGCGCGCTATCAACTGTTCATCCTCTTCGCGATCGCAGGCGGCGTCGCCCTTGGCACGATCGGCGTGGTCCTGGCCGCGGAGCGCCTCGTCTTCGACGAGCGCGATCGGCTACGGGTGGACCGGATCCGCCGGCTCGAATCCTGACCTCTCCCCCGAGCAACCTGTAGTGCTCAGGGGTCCCTGAGGGAGAAGGACCGCGGGGGCGCCTCGAACGAGCACGGCCTCAGCGTCGCTGAACGAGGACCACGCCGTCGATGGCGGGGACGATGAGCTCTCGCGCTCCGTCGTGGTCGCCATGAACGGCCTCCCATTCCCCATCGGGAAGAACGAAGCGCGCCGGGCGCCCGCTCGCGTTGAGGGCGACGAGGAGCCGCTCCTGGGCGTCCTCCCTGAGGAAGACCAGGAGATCTTGCTCGTCGTCGGCGGCGAGCGTCTCGAAGGCGCCGGTCCGGAGCGCCGGGTGGCTCCGGCGGAGTTCCCCCACCGCCCGATAGTGGGCGAGGTGCTCGGGGTCGACCCGATCCTCCTTCCGCTCGTAGGGCCCGAGGTCGGGCCAGAGCATGGGCTTGCGGTTCGAGGGGTCGTCCGGACCCCACATGCCGACCTCGTCGCCGTAGTAGATCATCGGCGCCCCCACGTAGGTCATCTGGAAGAGGGCAGCGAGGCGAGCGCGGCGATAGTGGAGCGGGTCGGGCTTGCGGTTCAGGTACGCCTCGTTGTCCTGCTCCCGGTTGTCGGCGTCGTAGCGCCGGTCGGGGTTCAGGAACATGGACACCAGCCGGTCCGTGTCGTGGCTGTCCACGAGGTTCATGAGGGCGTAGGTCGCCTCGGCGGGATACGCGAGGCGCAGCTCCGCCAGCCGCTGGTCGAGCTCGGTCGGCGAGATCTTGCGGTCCTCGAAGCCGATCCAGGCGATGGCTGCGTCCGCGAAGCGGTAGTTCATCACCGCGTCGAAGCGGCGACCGTCGAGCCAGACGTCGGCGCGGTCCCAGACCTCACCGGAGAGGTAGGCGTCGGGGTTGATGGACTTCACAAGTCGTCGCCACTCGTCCCAGAAGGGCATCGGGACCTCCATGGGGACATCCAGGCGCCAGCCGTCGATGCCGTCGGACGGGTCGCCGTCACCGTCGG
>CAZEFP010000317.1:0-4783 GCA_964511565.1 uncultured Planctomycetaceae bacterium | reverse complement strand
TGCTCGCGGCCGCTCGACCGGTCGGGCGGGTGGTCGACGCCACGGCTCACCGCGTGGTGGTGATCGATCGGACCGAGAGCGTCACCGCGGAGGCCGACGGGGCGGCTCGCGAGCTCGTCGCGGCGGCCATCGCCGGACGGCGCCCGGAAGACTCCTACACCCTGGTGGAGCTCGGCGGCGACGGGCGGCCGGCCCTCGAGGTGTCCGAGGGCTTCGAGCGATGCCGGGTCGCGGACGTCGGCGGCTCGTCCCTGGGCCGCGCCCTGGAGGCGGCGCTGCGGGCCATCCCCGAGGGGGTGGCCGACGCCTCCGTCACCGTGCTCTCCGACGGCCTCGCCACCGACGACCCCGGCGGCTCGCACTGGGCCGCAGCTCTGGCGGACGCGGCGGCCCGCGGGGTCGGCGTGGAGTGGACAGCCTTGGACGGGGCCGCAGGTGACCTGCGGCCCGTGGGCGTGGACGTGGTCGGCGGCCCGGGCCGGGTCGGGCAGCAGGTGAACCTGGACGTCACCCTCCTGGGCGGCGGGCAGGTGGTGAGCTGCGCCCTGATCGGGCCGGAGGGCGAGCTCGACCGCGCGGGGGGGGTCGTCGTGAACGGGCGGACGCGGCTGCGCCTGGGCTTCGAGCCCGAGGTCGCAGGGTTCATGGACCTCGCCGTCGAGGTCACCGTCACCGACGGAGCGGACCCGGTGGGCGGCGACCTCCGGATGGAACGAACCCTCTGCGTCCAGGACCCCACCCGGGTCCTCTACCTCGGCGACCGCGTGGCGGGCGGCGGAGCGGCGCTGGCGGACCTCGTGGGCGGCGGGTTCGAGGTGGACGTGGCGGATGGCATGCCCTCGGCGGAGTCCCTGGACCGCGCCGAGCTGGTGGTCGTCGACGACCGCCCCGCGACCGCGGTGCCCGAGGCCTTTCAGGAGGAGCTCGTCCAGCGGGTCTCCTCAGGTCGCGTCGGCTTGCTCGCCGCGGGCGGGGACGCCGCGTTCGGGCCCGGCGGCTTCCACGACCAGCCCCTGGAGGAGATCCTCCCGGTGGAGTTCGTCCAGAAGGAGGAGAAGCGCGACCCGAGCACGACGCTCGTGGTGATCATCGACACCTCGGGCTCCATGGGCGGCAACCGCGTCCAGCTGGCCAAGGAGGTGGCGCGGCTCTCCATCCGCCGTCTCCTGCCCCACGACAAGGTGGGCCTGGTGGAGTTCTACGGCGCCAAGCGCTGGGCGGTCCCGATCCAGCCCGCGTCGAACTCCATCGAGATCGAGCGCGCCCTGAACCGCCTCGACGCCGGCGGCGGCACGGTGATCCTGCCCGCCATCGAGGAGGCCTACTACGGCCTGAAGAACGTCCGCACGCGCTTCAAGCACGTGATGATCCTCACCGACGGCGGGGTGGAGACGGGCGCCTTCGAGCCGCTCCTGCGCCGCATGGCCCAGGAGGGGATGAACGTCTCCACGGTTCTGATCGGATCGGACGCCCACTCCGAGTTCCTCGTGGGGCTCGCGAACTGGGGGCAGGGGCGCTTCTACTCCGTGCCCAACCGGTTCAACCTCCCCGAGATCCTCCTCAAGCAGCCGGCGAGCGCGAAGCTCCCTGCTTACCGCCCCGGTGTCGTCCAGGTGCGCGCCCGCGGCGGCGCCGCGTGGTGGGGGGAGGTGGACCCCGAGTCGACCCCGCCGCTGGGAGGGTACGTGGAGACGCGGGCCCGGCCAGGGGCCGAGCGGGTCATCGAGACCGCCGACGAGGGGCACCCGGTCCTCGCCTCCTGGCGCTACGGGCTGGGCCGCGTGAGCGCCCTGACCACCGAGCCCACGGGTCCGGGGACCGAGCCCTGGCAGGGCTGGGACGGTTACGGCGAGCTCATGGCCCGCGCCCTCGCGCGGACCGCGTCGGACACCGCCGCCCCCTTTGCGTTCCGCCTCGACCGGGACCCCGACGGCGCCCTCCTCGTGGCGGAGCGCCGCGCGGCCGCCGCCGGCGCGCGACCGGCCGCCGAGCGCGTCGTCGTGGGTGAGGACGAGGTCTCTCCCCTGGCGTTCGAGCAGGTCGCGCCGGGTCGCTTCGAGGCACGACTCTCCCTCCGCTCCGACGAGGGGCTCCGGGTCCTCGCGGGCGCCGCCGACCGGCCCGCCCGCGAGCGGTTCGCCCTCGACCCCCTCAGCGGCGGGGCTCGCGAGCGGCAGGTGGACCCCGGCGTCGCCGATGGGCTCCGCGAGGCGCTGGCCTCGATCGGGGGGGCGCCCGACGTGGCGGATCGGCAAGGCGGTGTGATCACCCTGCGGGAGCTCTCCCCCTGGTTCGCGCTCCTGGCCCTCGTCGCCTACCTCCTCGATATCGCGTACCGACGCTGGCCCCGGGGCGAGGCCCGACGCTCGTCATGATCGACCTCCACCGTGCTGTGAATCGGACCGCGCTCGCGCTGGCGATCGCCCTCGCGGGCACCCTGCCCGCGGCGGCCCAGTCCACCCAGGTCATCAGGGGCGCACCTCTCCAGGTGGGCAGCGTGCTCAAGCGCGCCACCGCCGCGAAGAGTGGCGGGACGGCGGTCGTGATCAAGAGCGGGGGGGCCCAGGAAGGGGCGGTGGCCCCGGCCCCCGAGCCGGTGGTCAAGGCGCTCCCGCCTGAGCTCCTCGCGCGGCTCGACGGGCTCGAGGTCCTCGGGCTCGACTCGGCGGGCGCACGGACCGAGGCGAGCGCGCTCTTCACCGCCGCGGCGGCGCACCCGGGGGGCGTCGACCTCCTCAAGGACGAGCTGCGTCAGCGTTCCCGGGGCAAGTCGGACGCCGTCACCACGCGTCGGATCCTGGGCTGGGTGGCGTGGCGCCACGGTGATCTGAAGGACGCGGCCCGGGAGTTCAAGCGCCTGGCCAGGGACGAGGGGGACCTGGAGAGCCGGCTCGCGTCCGCGCAGCTCCTCGACGCGCGGGGGGAGACCGAGGACGCCCTCGAGGCTTACGGCGCCCTGCTGCCCGACCTCGAGGATCCCGAGCAGCGCACCCGCCTTCGCCTGCGCATGGCGCTCATGTCCATGGAGACCGGCGGGGAGGACCAGAAGGACGCCCTCGCGCGCTTCGCGAGCGAGCCCGGCGTCGCGCCGGAGCTCCGGAACCGCTGCGCCACCGTGCTGGCGCTCCTCGGGCGCCCGGGCGAGGCGGCGGCGCTCTACGTGGTGCCGAGTGTGGCGCCGGAGGGCGCACCCACCGACGAGGTCAAGCGACGCCGCAAGGCGGCGGCCAACGGGGAGCTGCGGGTCGCCGAGTGGTCCATCGGTGCCCAGGACTGGGCGCGCGCGCAGGAGGCCGCCTGGCGCGGTGTCCACCTCTCCACGGTGGCGAGGGAGCGGCGCTACGGTCTGACGCTGCTGGCGGAGGCGCACCGGGGGGACGGCACCTTGCCTGCGCTCCTCGAGCGCTTCGACGCCGAGCGAGGGGGCCTGCCGCCTGAGGCGCGGCGCATGTGGATCGAGCTGCTCCGGGAGACCGGGGAGACCGACGAGGCCATCGCCATGACCCAGGGAGACGCGGCGGCGACCTTCAGCCGCGAGGACCGGGTCCGGCTGCTGGAGATGTACCGCGAGGCGGACCGCGTCGAGGAGATGCTCGAGGTCTACCGGGAGTGGATCGCCAGCGAGCCCGAGGAGCTGCTCTGGCGGCAAGGGCTCTGCCGCCACCACCTCGAGAACGGAGACCGGGCGGCCGCCATCGGCGTCTGGGAGTCCTGGTTCCCCGGCGATGAGGACGGGAGCCTCGAGCCCGGGGCGCTCCTGGAGGCCGCGGAGATGTTGCGGGGTCTCGGGCTCGACGAGCTTGCGGTTCGTGCGGCCGAGCGGGTCGTCGGCGGCACCGAGCTCGTGGAGACCGCGCTCCTGTTCCTCTTCGAGCTGCGCCTCGAGCGGGGGCAGGTCGACGCGGCCCGAGAGAGCCTCGATCGCCTCGATGAGATGGCGCCCGCCGGCTCCGCGGCGCGCATGCCGCTGTCGGACGGGTACGAACGGATCGGCGAGCTGGAGAGCGCGGTCCGGACCCTGGAGGGCGTCCGCGCCGCGCGGCCAGAGGGGCGCGCCGGAGAGGACCTCGAGATGCGGCTGGCTTGGCTGTACTCGGAGGTCGGCCGGGAGGAGCAGGCGCTGGAGCTGTGGCGCGAGCTGTGGCTGCGGGTGAAGTCCCTCTCTCGCCGCCGATTCGTGGAGGACCGCATGATGACCGTGGCCGCCCGGCTGGGCGTGCTCGCGGACATCGCCATCGACATCGAGCGCAAGCTGGTGGGCGGCGAGGCCACCGACCGGGACAGCGGGCTGCTGGTGCGCCTCTACACCAAGGTGGGGGACGCGGTGTCGGCGGCGGAGATCATCGACGAGTTCCTCAAGCTCAAGGGCGGGTCCGAGCTGGAGGCCCTGTCGGAGAAGGCGCGGGTCTACCTCGCCTGCAACGACTTCTTCAACTACGAGGAGGCGGTCGGCCGCCTCATCGAGATCGACCCCGACGGTCGGCCCGACTACTACCGCCAGCTCGCCATGAGCCAGCTCGAGCGCGGCCGTCCGGACGAGGCGCGGACCACCCTCATGCGCTTGCAGGAGCTGCCCGGCGGCGACGACACCTCGGCGGAGTTCGAGGCCGGCGTGCTCTCCCTGTCCGGGATGCGGGAGGAGGCCATCGACGCGTACCGGCGCGGGCTGGTGGCGCACCCCGAACGGATCGACTCCTACCTGCTCATGGCGGGCCTGATGAAGCAGGTCAAGCAGGCGGACCGCGCGGTGGGGATGTTCCAGTTCCTGGCGGAGACGGCTCCG
>CAZEFP010000316.1:0-4789 GCA_964511565.1 uncultured Planctomycetaceae bacterium | reverse complement strand
CAGGCCGGCGCGTTGTAAGCAAACAGGCCCGCCACACCGGCCAGTTCGGGGTACTTGACGAGGGTGTCCTCCACGTTCGACTTGGCCCGGGCCGCATCGAAGTCGTCGGTACGAGTCGCGACGATCGTGAAGCCATTGCCCGAGAGCGCCGCGTCCACCGCGTCGCTGCGGGACGCGTCAGCGGGGCGGCCGAGCAGGGCGTCGATGACGCCCTGGCGCCGGAGCCGGGCGTTGTCCTGCTCCAGGCGGCCAACAAAGATGGCGACCTCGCCTCCGTCAGGGAGGGCCTCCACCAGCAGCTCCCCGCACGCCCTGCCTGCCTCGTAGTTGTCCACGCCGATGAAGCAGCGGCGCTTGGACTTCGGCGCGTCGGAGTCGTGGGTGATGAGGTGAACCTTCTCGGTCAGGGTGTCCAGGAAGGGCGTCATGTTCTCGGCATCCACCGGGCTGATGGCCACGGCGTTGATCCCTCGCACGAGGAGGTCCTGGACCTTCTGCTGCTGGACCTCGGCAGTCGCCGGGGAGGGGAAGACCACCTCGACGTCCACGCCGAACTCCGCCTCCGCCGCGCGCGCCCCGGCGGCCGCCACGTCCCAGAAGGGGTCCACGCCGTTGGAGACGTAGGCGATCCGGACCCCCTCTTCTCCCTGGCCCGGCTGGCAGGCAGCGGCGAGGAGGGCAGCGCCCATGGAGAGGGCGGCGAGGAGCGGGCGAGCTGAGTGGATCATGGCGGTCAATCCCTCACGGAGGAGGTGGTTCGGAACGGTCATCGAGGCTCGGACGGGGGCGAGCATAAGGGAAGGCCCCAAGCGCTGCCGACCTGCGGTCTACCCGTGCTCGGGCCGGGAGACCGAGCAGGGTTCGAAGCGAGGGCCGGCCCCCCATAATCCGGCCGCCTCATCCTCGCGATCCTGGGCGGCCTGACTACTCTCCTCTCCATGTTGCTCCCTTCGATGCGCTCCGCGGTCGCCGTGCGACCCCTCGTCCTGGCCCTGTGCCTCGCCCTCCCGGCGATCGCCCAGGAGGACGCTGCCGAGAGCAGCAACCCCGGGGCGCCGGCGCCGGCCCAGGCCCAGGACGGACAGGGGGACGAGGCGAGCGTCACTTCCCCCCCTTCCCCCCCCGCGACCTCGGCCGATGCCCTGAAGCGCGCCGGGAAGCTCTCCGAAGAGCTCGAGGCCCAGCCGACTCCGGTGGTTCAGGGATTCCTCGACGCCTACCTCGCGATGATCGACGGCGAGCTCGCCGAGCTCGCCCGCATCGAGGCCGCGCCCACCGAGAGCCCGGACCGTGAGCGCGAGACCGAGGTCCGCGCGGACATCGAGACGCTGATCTCGGCGGCCGACGGCCTCGTCAAGACGCTGTCCAAGGCGGGAGCGGACATGGAGCCCGCGCGGGCCCGCCTGGTCACGGCCCGCGACGCCACGACCAAGATCGCCACCACCGAGGCCGGATCCCTCACGCGATCCAGCGCCATCGAGCTCGACAAGGAGGTGCTCAAGGCCCGCATTCGGCCCATGACCCTGGCGTTCGTGCAAGAGGAGCTAAGGGTCTGGTTGGCTCTCCTGGAGGCCACCTGCGCAGAGATCTCCGCCAAGGAGATCGCAGGCCTCCAGAGCACGGATGACGGTCAAGCCCGCTTCAGCGAGCAGGCGGTCCTGCTCCGCGGGCAGCGAGGCCGGCTCATCGAGCGGGTGAATATCGTGATCGCCGCGCTCGAGAAGAAGGGCGGGGACGGGGCGGCCGCGAGGGCCTACGTGAGCTCCGTCGTCGCCACACCCCCCATCACGGGCGTGAACGCGGCGATCACGAGCTTCACAGCCTGGCTCAGCAGCCCCGACGGCGGGATCGCCATTGGCCTCGAGCTGCTCCAGGCCCTGGCGACGCTCCTGGTCGCCTTCCTGATCTCGAGAATCGCTGGAATGGTGACCGAGCGGGCCATGAGGCGCGTCCGCAGCAGCTCTGCGCTCCTCCGACAGTTCGTGGTCTCCAGCGTGAGGAAGGGCCTGATCATGATCGGCCTCCTGATGGCCCTCTCGGCGCTCGGCGTCAACATGGCGCCCATGCTGGCGGCCATCGGCGCCGCCGGCCTCGTGCTGGGGCTCGCCCTCCAGGGCACCTTGGGGAACCTGGCCAGCGGCCTGATGATCATGGTCTTCCGACCCTTCGACGTGGACGACATCGTCGACACCGCGGGCGCCTACGGCCGCGTCATGGGCATGACGCTGATGACGACCACCATCCGCACCATGGACAACCGGACCGTCCACGTACCCAACAGCATGGTCTGGGGGGACGTGATCACCAACGTCACCGCCAACGAGATGCGCCGCGTGGACATGGTCTTCGGCATCTCATACGGGTCGGACTTCGCACGCGCGCGGGAGGTCCTCCTCGAGATCCTCACCTCCCATGACAAGGTCCTGGAGGACCCCGAGCCGAACGTCCGCGTGCACGAGCTCGCCGACTCCTCGGTGAACCTCATCACGCGCCCCTGGGTCAAGACCACGGACTACTGGGACGTGTTCTGGGACGTGACCGAGACCGTCAAGCGCCGCTTCGACCATGAGGGCATCCAGATCCCGTTCCCCCAGCGCGACGTCCACTTCTACAACGAGGGGGCCCCTGCCCCCTCGCTTGCGGGCCCCGAGGTCAAATGACCTCGAATGGGCTTGAGATCGACTCCCGTCGCTCTTCTCCCCCTTCTTCTATTCGACCCATGAGACTTCTCCTCCTCGCGATCCCCTCCCTCCTGCTCGCCTCCTGCCAGTCCATGTCCGAAGGCGTCCTCGCCTTCGAAGCACGCGCCGTGGTCATCGACGACGCTGACATCGACGACGTCGAGAACGGCTCCGCGTTCGAGGAGGAGAACATCGATATCTCCTCCTACGGCGTCCACGCGGCGCTCAAGACGCCCGTGGTGGACCTCCTCGTCGGCGTCGATGATCGCGAGTTCGGTAAGGAGAGCTCCGCCGAGCTCGTCCTCGGTGTCCGACGCCGCTTCCTCGAGATCTGGAAGCTGCACCCCTACCTCGAGGCGGACTACCGCCACGGCTTCGACCTCGACAACGGCGTGGACTCGGAGACCTACGACGGCTGGGCCGCCGGCGGGGGCGCGCTCCTGCACCTCACCGACTCGCTCTTCCTCAACTTCCGACTCATGTACGAGACGACCTCGATCCAGCTGCCCAGCATCTCCACGGACGTGGACGGGGTCACCGGCACCATCGGTATCGGCTTCAGCCTCTAGGCCGCCGGACCGGAGGCCGTAGGGCGGCCGCGGCGAGACCCCGCGGCCGCCCTCAAAGCTGGGCCTCGATGGGCAGCCAGCCCACGAGGCCGCACTTGAATCGCTGCCACCAGGAGGTCTGCGGCTCCTTGCGGTACTCCACGGTGTCCCCGTCCTCGGTCCCGGTCCACAGGAGCCCATCGCCGTCGGCGGTCACGGTCCAGCTGCTGTCGAGGGCCATCACCTCCTCGATCCCCTCGATCAGCATCTCGGCCAGCTCGGGGCTGTCGATCACGAAGCCCAGCTCCGTGTTGAGCTGCACCGAGCGCGGGTCGAGGTTCATCGAGCCCACGAAGATGTAGCGGCGATCCGAGATGAAGGTCTTGGCGTGGAGGCTCGCGTTCTTCGATCCGAACATGCCCTCGTCGTAGAGGGCGTCGGTGAAGTCGCTGGAGGGTTGGATCTCGAAGACCTCGACGCCGCCCTGCACGAGGTCCTTCCTGTACTTGCGGTAGCCCGCATGGACCGCGGCCACATCGGTCGAAGCCAACGAGTTGGTGAGGACCTGGACCTTCACCCCGCGGCTCACGTCGGAGACCAGGGAGCGCGTCCCCGCCTTCCCCGGAATGAAGTACGGCGAGACGATCAGGAGCTCCTCCTCGGAGGGGGGAATGTTCTCCCTGAGGCGCTCGATGAGCAGCAGCTCGGCCAGCTCGTCCTTGCTCGCGACGATCTTCCGCGGCCGGTCGCTGTGGGCGTGGGTGGGTGCCCAGATGAGGGGCAGTTCGTCGTCCGCCACCTCCTTGATGAAGTCCGCTCCCTGGAGCCGGCGAGCGTACGGGGTGTCCTGGTTGGCGGCAGCGAGCTCGAGCAGGGACGCCCGCAGCGAGGCCAGGTCATCTTCATCCCGGTCGAAGGGACCCCAGCCGTTCAGCTGCTCGGTGAACTCCGAGTTCCAGTACTCGTCGAAGGACTCTCCCAGCTCGGAGACCACCGGACCGAAGGCGAGCACGTCCAGGTCACCGAAGTTGACGTCCTCGGCCGCGTCGAAGTACTCGTCCCCCACGTTCCGGCCCCCGACGATCCCCGCGAGGCCGTCGGCGGTGAGCATCTTGTTGTGCATCCGGTGGTTGATCCGGAAGGGCCGCCCCATGAGGTCCAGGGTCTTCGCCAGCCCGTTCCAAGGGCCCCGGGCTCGCGGGTTGAACAGGCGGACCTCGAGGTGCTCATGGACGTTGGCGGCGGCGAGGCGATCATCGATCCCGTCCGACCCAAGGTCGTCGATCAGCAGCCGCACCCGCACGCCCCTGTCCGCGGCCTCGAGGAGCAGCTTGAGCAGGATCGAGCCGGTGACGTCGTCGTGGAAGATGTAGTACTGGACGTCGACCGCGTGCTCGGCTCGGGTGATCAACGCCGCGCGGGAGGCGAAGGCGTCGAGCCCGTCCCCCAGCATGTACAGGCCGGTGTCGTCCCCGTGGCGCGAGAGAACCTCCTCGATCTCGCCACCGATGCCCGACTCCACGGCGCCATCGAAGGCGTAGCTCGGCGTCGCGGCGCCGT
>CAZEFP010000315.1:0-4791 GCA_964511565.1 uncultured Planctomycetaceae bacterium | reverse complement strand
CTCGTGCAGCGAGCGGACCATCGCGCGGACGTCTACAGCCTCGGGGTCATCCTCTACGAGTCCCTTGCCGGCAAGGTGCCCTTCCAGGGGGGAGCGGGCGGCGCCTTCGTGGTGCGTGACAGCGACGAGGCACCCCAGTTCCCCGAGACGTTCCCCGAGGTGGCCCGCGAGGCGACGAGGGCCTGTCTCCGCCTCGACCCCGACGACCGCCCCGAGAGCGTCCGAGAGGTGCTCCGTATGCTCGGCCAGTCCGCCCTCGCCGGCGACGAGATCGCCTTCGAGGTTCCGCCTCTGACCGTGGGGGCGGGCCGGGCTCCTGCGGTGGATCCAACGCCCGCACCGCTCACCCCGTCGCTGCTCGCGGGGGGGTACGAGGTCGAGGAGCGCGCCGATGGATCGCTCGAGACCGATTCGTCCGGCTCGAGCGGGGGCGGCGGCCCCGCGAGCCGCGCCCGGGCGCTCGTGGCAGAGCTCGCCGCCGAGGCCAGAGGAGAGGGGACGGGCGAGGGGGCCCCGCGCCTCGAGGAGACCTCGGCCGCCTCGGTTCCCGTCGTCATCCCCGTGCCGCCTCGGGTCACCGGAGGCCTGGCGGGCACCCTGGCCGAGACGAACCGTGTCGCCTTCGACGTGTTCGTTGGCTCGGTGGTGGCCGTCATGGGGGGCGTCCTCGCCGGCTATCGGTCCCTCTCGGACCAGCTCGTCCGCAGCCAACGGGGTGGCTGGGTCGGGCGCTCCTTTCGCTTCGCCGTCTTCCTCCTGCTGATGGCCTCCATCGGCTTCGGAGCCACCCTGCTCGGGCTGCTGGGGATCAACGCCGTGGAGCAGCTGGGGTGGGGGTCATGACCGACGCGGACTGGACCCCCGATGTGGCGCGTCTCCAGGCGTTCGACGAGGCCGAGTGGGCCCGGGTGGAGGCCGCCTTCGCCGGGCGCCTGCTGTCCTACGTCTCCCGGCGCATCCGCGATGCGGAGGCCCGTGAGGACTTGGTCCAGGAGACGTTCCTGGGGGCCGTGAGGGGGATCGGGAGCTTCGATCCGGTCTACAGCTTCGAACAGTTCATCTTCGGGATCTGCCGTCACCGCACCATCGACCAGCTCCGACGCCAGGAGATCCGCGGTCGAGGTGGAGACGACGAGGACTCGGTGTCCAGCCTGGACCTCGACGCCGTCGCTTCCGAGGACCGGACGCCGAGCCAGATCATCCGCCGCACCGACATGGCCGATCGAGGACGAGACCTCCTGGCCGCGGCCCTCCAGGAGTGGGTGGAGCTGACCTGGTCCGCCGGGGAGATGAACCGGCTCATGGTGGTCGAGGGCCTCCTGCGAGGCGGCATGCGGAACCGCGACCTCTGGGAGCCGCTCGGCCTTCGGGACGAGGTGTCGGTGGCAGGCATCAAGTTCCGTGCGCTGAAGAAGATCCGGGAGCTACTCCTCGCCAAGCCTGGGGCGGAGGAGATCGCGGCATCCCTCGAAGGACTCGCGGCGGACGCCGACGCGCCCATGGACGTGCAGTCGGTCTGGCGCGATCGGCGGGTGTCCTGCCCGTCGCGGCGCTGGATCGCGGGGTGGCTCGCGGGGAGCCTCGAGCCGGGCCCTGCGCGCTTCATCGCCTTCCACGTGGATGAGCTCGGGTGTGAGTGGTGTGAGGCCAACCGCGACGACCTCGCGCGCGCCGGCGAGGACGGCCACGCGGCCTCCCTCGAGTCCGTCCAGGGGTCTTCCATTCGCTGGCTGAGATCCCGGGCCCGCTGACGGGCCGCGTGCCGGCAGGCATGGGTAGCCCCGGCGGCGAACCGGGGTAGGCTGGGGGCGTGACGCTCTCCCCTCGGATGCTCCTCCAACTCGTCTGCCTCACGGGCCTCCTCTGGGTCGTGGGCGCGCTACCGCTGCAGTGCGGCGGTGAGACGGTGGTCTTCCGGAGCGACCCCCAGTACCTCTACGACAACGTCCGGCACCTCCCGGGCGTCATGCGCGGCCGCGTCACCCTGGCGGCGGGGTCCGCCGAGGACGACCTGGGGCTGCCCGGAGAGGACGGCGAGGCAGCACTGCGCCCCCTCAGCGGCATGCGGGTCGCGGTGAATGCCAGGGCCCACGAGGGCAACGTTGCGGTCCGCAGGGTGGTCGAGGTCAGCCCGAGCGGGACGTTCGAGGTCTTCGGACTTCCGGAGGGCACGGGGACCGTGGTCGTTCAGCTGGGCAGCGGCGCAGAGATCTGGCGAGCGGAGGGGGTGCTGTGCGGCCGCGACGCGCCCCTCGACCCGCGCCTGGACCCGATCCAGCTCGGGGGGAGCCTGCACTGGTTCGAGCTCCGCATCTTCGAGGAGTCGGGCGCTCCGGCGAGGGCGGGGCACCTGGTCTGGCGTGAGGCGAGAGCCGGCGCGGAGGGTGAGCCCGGGTTCCAGGGCGATGCCGCCATCGAAGGCGGGCGGGCGGTCTTCGCTGCGACCGCCCCGAGCCTCGACGTGGTTCCCCTGGTGCCGGGGGCCGCGACGGAGCTCTTCGAGGGGCTCTTCGGCGACGAGGAGCTCCATCTCGGCCCGGGCGTGAGCGCTGCGTTCCAGGTGGAGGGAGACCGACCCGATCCACAGAGGTGGAGGGTTCGGCTCTCCCTGCGCCCGGCGGAGCTCGAGCCCCCCGTGGACTACGCGCCTCACGGTGACGGGAGCGGGGCGCTGGAGGGGCCGCTGGTGGTCGCCGTCGAGGGGCGCGAGGCTTCGCTCGCGCTGGCTCGCGGCGGCAGCTACACGGTGGCGTGGTGGGTCACGCCCCACGACGCACGCGAGGAGGTCACCTTCAGGATCGACGGCGCGCCGGTCGGGCTGGAGATCCCCGCCGAGCCTGGGCGCCACCCCATCGCGCTCGAGTTCCCGATGCGCGCGTTCCAGGAGCGAGTGAACTCTCGGCGCTGAAGGTCACTCGATGGACTCGATGCCCTCGGGCAGCTCGTCCACGACGGTGAAGTCGTCGATCTTCCACTCCCAGCCCGCGGAGACCAGGTGGATCGAGCCCGGGTCGGCGCCCTCTGCCCGGACGCTGAAGTCGTCGACGATCACGAAGAAGCGGTCGCCCTCCTCATCGAACCAGAACAGCTGGGAGCGGAAGGGGTCCTCGACCTGGTCGCCGAACTCGGGTTCGAGGGGAGTGTCCTCGACCGAGACCTCCCAGAATCCCTGCCGCCGGAGGGTCACCAGCAGGAACTGGTCGCTCACCCAGAGGGGGCCAGGCACCCTGGCCACCAGCAGCGCGGAGCTCTCCTGGCGGTCCAGGAACTCCGGAGGGTCGGCGCGGTAGAGGGCCCAGCGGAGCTTGGGGACCTCGCTCAGGAGTTCATCCCTGGCCTCACCGTACTTAAGGAGGGTCACCCCGTTGCGGGCCCTCCAACGACGCGAGAAGCAGCGGTATTCTTCCACCAACAGGTCGCCCTGGATCGCCGTACGCCAGGACTCGAACGCCTGCTTGGGCGTACGAAATCCATATTCCAGCCCCTGTTGAACCGTGGGGGAGGGAACCCTACAGGCTGGCGTCAGTCCCAGGAATAGAGCGGCTCCAATGCCCCTCCAGCCGCCTGGGACCCTGCAGAGGCCTGCCAGCGCCGCAGAGATCCACCGCGCCACCGGAGTCCTCCGCTCGTTCAGGGGTCCTCCCAGCACGGACGCCGATCGACCGGCCCTCGATTCCTGTTCCTTCCGATTCATACCCGCCTGCGACTCTGGGTCCCGACCTGCCGATAACGATTGGAGGGGGGGCCCCTCCCACACACCTTGTAGCGATCCCGGGTCCGACGGAACCTCAAAAAAGACCCGCTCCCCGTCGGTACTGCTGGCAATCTTCTAGCGCCCGAATCCCATTCGTAGATCCCATGCTCCACCACGCACCCCTCAACGCCCGGAACCAGCTCCCGGTCGTTCGGACCGCCGCCCGATTCCTGACCGTCGCATCCCTCGGCCTTGCCCTCCAGCTGTTCGCCGCGCCGGGGGCCTCGGCGTGCCCCCAGGACGACGCTTCGGCCCAGAAGCAAGATGCCAAGGCCCAGGACGCGAAGGCCCAGGACGCGAAGCAGCCCGACGCCGCCAAGAAGGGCGACGCGGGGCAGAAGAAGTCCGTGGGACGCAGCCGCCTCTCAGGGCGCGGGGCGCCGCCCAAGCCGGTCTCCATCCCCTCCTCCAGGCCGAGCTCCAGCGGAGGCCCCGTGGTCCCCAAGCCCGTCGCCGTCGGCGGGGAGATGACCGACCCCGCGGCGAAGGCCGCGGCCAAGTCCGCCATGAAGGCCGGTCAGAAGCCGGCCCCGAGCCAGAAGCCCGCGCCCACCAGCGGGGCGGCCGCTCCCATGACGGCCCAGCAGAAGAAGTACGAGGAGAAGCTGAAGCAGGCGCAGGTCAAGAAGCCGGCCGCCGCACCGCGGCCGCCTCGTAACCCCAACGCCAAGCTCGAGATCCCCTTCGGGATGGACAAGCACGACTTCGGTCGGGCGCGGCAGGGCGACCTGCTGATGCACACCTTCAAGCTCCAGAGCAACGGCACCGAGCCGGTCATCATCTCCCAGGCGAGCCCGACCTGCGGCTGCACGCTCGGTGAGGTCAAGGTGCTCGCCGAGGGTCAGGAGGTCCCCGAGCTCTACACCTTCGGGAGCCCCATCGCTCCGGGGGCTGAGATCCAGATCAGCGCCACGCTCGACACGAAGAGCAAGAAGAACAAGACCAACGTCCGGATCAACGTCTACTCCAACGACGGCAAGACCGGGGTGACCATGCTCTCGCTGGCCGCCAACGTGGAGCCGTTCCTGGTGGCCTCG
>CAZEFP010000314.1:0-4798 GCA_964511565.1 uncultured Planctomycetaceae bacterium | reverse complement strand
GCCAGGGTGAACTTCACCCGGGTCGGCCGGGCGTGCGGGCAGGTCTGGTCCATGCCCGCGTCGCGGGCGCGCTCGAGGAGAGCGCGGATCGAGGACTCGTCCAGGGTGTCCCCCGCCATGATCGACGAGCGGCAGGAGGTGCGGTGCAGGACCTCCTCCTGGACGTCCTCGGCGTCGGGGGCCTTGCCCGTGCGCGCGATCACGTCCACCACGTCCCGGACGATGGCCTCGGGGTCCGGGCGGCGGATGCGCGCAGGCAGTCCGTGCACGGCCACGGTCTTGTCGCCGAAGGGCTCCAGCTCGAGGCCGATCCGCCGCAGGGCCTCCTGGTGGACGGTGATGAGCTGGACGTCCGCCTGGGAGAGGTCCACGAGCTCGGGCGCGAGGAGCCGCTGCACCTCCACCTTGCCCGCCTTCACCTCGCGCCGCAGCTCCTCGAACGTGAGGCGCTCGTGGAGGGCGTGCTGGTCGATGATCTCGAAGCCGTCGGGCACCGCCCGCAGGATGTAGGTGCGGTCCACCTGGATGTAGGGGCCGCGGAGATCGTCCACGGCCGCCCACCGGTCCGCCTCGCCACCGACAGCCTCCGGAGCGCCTGCCCCGGTCCACTGCGAGCCGCCGGAGGTGGCCTCCGTCGCGCCCGAGGACCCCGCCGGGGCCCCATCCCTGGGCGGCACCTCCCGCACGATGTAGCCCTCCCCCGCCCCTGAGCCGGGCTCCCCGGCGCTGGGCCGGGGGATCCAAGATCCCGCGGCCCCCGCGCCGCGCGGCCCGGGATCGGGCAGGGTCTCGCGCTGCATCGGGCGGCCCTCACGCCGCCGGAGCCTGTCGATCATGGACTCCCCCGGCGTGGCCATGTTCGTGCGCATGACCGCCTCCTTCAGGGCGTTGACCAGGAACCCGAAGAGCGAGCGCTCGTCCCGCAGCCGCACCTCGCTCTTGGCGGGGTGCACGTTGACGTCCACAGACTCGGGGTCCATCCAGAGCTGGAGGAAGCCCACGGGCTGCAGCCCGTCGATGAGCACGCCGCGGTACGCGTCCTTGAGCACCCGGGTCAGGACCTTGTCCTTCATGGGCCGTCCGTTCAGGAACCACATCTGGCGCCGCGCGTCCCGCCGACCGAAGCGCGGCGGCGCCACGTAGCCGGTGATGCGGGTGGAGCCCATGGAGGCCTCCACGGGCTCCAGCTCGGAGGCGAGCTCGTCCCCGAAGACGCGGCGGATCCGCGCGAGCAGGTCCATGCCCGGCTCCACGTCGAAGACGCGGCGACCGCCGTGCATGACCACGAACCCGATGCCCCCCTGGCCGGTCTCGTCGGCGGGGTGCGCCAGGGCCACGCGCTGGACGATCTCGGTGCAGCGGGAGAGCTCGGTCTGCTCCCGCTTGAGGAAGCGACGCCTCGCGGGCGTGTTGAAGAAGAGGTCGCGGACCTCGACGATCGTGCCCTCTGGCATCCCCGCCGGCGTGATCTTCCCGCGGCGGCCGCCCTCCTCGGTGATCTCGGCGCCCACGTCCGCGCCTCGGGGCCGCGAGCGAATGGAGCAGCGCGCGACCGACGCCATGGACGCGAGGGCCTCGCCGCGGAACCCGAGGCTCGCGATGTGGTCCAGGTCCTCAGGGGTGCGCAGCTTGCTGGTGGCGTGGGCCTCGAAGGCGAGGCCCAGGTCCTCGGGGATCATGCCCAGGCCGTCGTCGGTCACGCGCACCATGCGCATCCCGCCCTCCTCGAGGTCCACCTGGATCCGCGAGGCCCCGGCGTCGATGGCGTTGTCGAGGAGCTCCCGCACCACCGAGGCTGGCCGCTCGATGACCTCCCCCGCCGCGATCTGGTTCCGGACGACCTCGGACAGGACGGCGATGCGCCCTCCCTCAGGCACGGTCTCGTTGGCGGCTTCCCTCATGCCCCCATGGTAGTTCACCGGCCCCTGGATCGAGAGCCCGAGCCGCCACTCGAGCCCCGCCAGCGCAGGGCGAGCTGCATGAAGTCCGTGGCGTCCACCTGAACGGAGGAGCGCGAGCGCCGCTCCAGGCGGGCGAAGTCCTCCAGCATGGGCTTCCAGGCGCTCGGGGCTCGGGCCCCCATGCGCCGCTCGAACGCGTCCACCGCGGGCTTGGGTCCCCGGACCCCGGCGGCCGCCGCGGCCGCCGAGACCCCGCGGCCCGCCTCGAGCTCGCCCGCGCCGCGCACGGCCTCGCGAAGCTTGGCCGACACCGCGGTGCTCAGCTGCGCGACGATCCCGCTCTGGTCGAGCGTGCGGCTCCCGTCCCGCTGAACCGCGCCCCCCGCGAAGAGCGTCTCGATCCCGACGGCGGCCTTCCGGACGTCACCCGCCACCAGGGACTCCGCCACGTCCCAGACGGACGCGCTGCTGTCCCAGGGCACGAGCTCCTGGATGGCCTCCGACCCGCGACCGACCAGCCCCTTGAGGCGGTCCTCGATCGCATTCAGGTCGTTGCCCGTGGCCGCCACCACGTAGTAAGCCTCGGCGCTGTCCAGCTTGACCCCCAGGGTGCGAGCCCGGGCGCCGCACCACTGGGCCAGCTCGGTGTTGCGCGGGTCCGGGTTCCACGGGGGCGGGGTGTCGTACAGCCGGCGGCACCCGACGATCGGCCCATCCGCCTCCTTGACCGCCTTGGCGAGGGCGTGATCGGCGCGCAGCTTCTCGGCGGAGAGCACGATCGCACCCGGGCTCGCCGAGGCGATCCAGGAGAGCATGGCGTCGCGGACGGCGGCGGAGAACGCCGATGCTCGGTCGACCACCACGCGCTCGGCGTGGTGGAGCACGACGCATCGGGAAGCCTGGAAGAGCGCTCCCGTGGAGAGATCATCCACGAGTCGCCCGGCGGAGTAGTCCGGATCGAGGGGATCATGGCGGCAGACCTCCAGGCCGTCCGCCCGAGCGCGCTCGCTGAGCGCACGCACGCCGCGCTCACGGAAGTACGCCTCGTCCCCCCGCAGGATCGACACCCGCGGGAGCCCCTGCTCGATGCGATGCTCCAGGTCCCGGAGGGCGTCCTCCGGATTGGGGTCCCTGGGCTTCTTCTTGCCAGCCTTCTTCTTGCGCGCCATTCAGGCCACAGCGTCGCCCGAGCGGAGCGCCATGTCGAGGGCCAGCCCGAGGAAGAGGGCCACGCCCACCCATCCATTGATGGTGAAGAAGGCCACGTCGACCCGGCTGAGGTCGTCCTCTCGGACCAGGCTCTGCTCCCAGCACAGGAGGGCCACCGCCGCGGCGCAGCTGATCCAGAACACCACCCCTGTGTCGGCACGCCAGGCCAAGAGGGCCAAGGAGAGGGCCGTGAGCACGTGGAGGAGTCGCGAGACCCGGAGGGCGCCTCCCACCCCCAGCTTCGCGGGGATCGAGTGCAGCCCGCGCCCGGCGTCGAACTCGGCGTCCTGGCAGGCGTAGATGAGGTCGAAGCCCGCCACCCAGGTCCACACCGTGCAGAACAGGAGCAGCACGGGGACCAGGTCGCCGGAGAAGTCACCGCGTACGGCGATCCAGGCCCCCAGGGGCGCGAGCCCCAGGGCCACCCCCAGCACCAGGTGCACGGCGGCGCTGAAGCGCTTCACGTAGCTGTAGCCGAGGAGGACGCCCAGGACGACGGGCGAGAGCCAACCGGCGAGCGCGTTCAGGGCGAAGGCCCCCCCGACGAAGATCCCCGCCGAGACGAGCACCAGACCACGGGCATAGCCCACGGCCAGGACCCCGCTGGGCAGCTCTCGGCTCACCGTGCGAGGGTTGGCCGCGTCGATGTCCCGGTCCACGAGCCGGTTGAAGGCCATCGCCGCCGTCCGAGCAGAGACGGCGCAGAGGACGATCCACGCGAGGGTCCCCAGGGCGGGCGGCCCTCCCGCGGCGAGCCACGCACCCATGAGCGCGAAGGGCAGCGCGAAGACCGAGTGGCTGAACTTGACCAGCGAGAGGGTGGCGGCGACCCGACTCACCCGTGCCCTCCGCTGCTCGCCGGGTCCCCCGGAGACGTGGTCCCAGGGTCGCCCGTCGGCTCGTCGAGCCCGCCCCAGCGCGCGCCGACGTTCTGACTCACGCCCAGGCGGTCCAGCGCCTTCCCCACCACGTGGGCCACGAGATCGTCGATGGACTCGGGGAGGTGATAGAAGCCCGGCATGCACGGCAGGATGATCGCGCCCAGCCGAACCGCGCGGAGCATGTTCTCGAGGTGGATCTCCGAGAGCGGCGTCTCACGGGGCATGAGCACGAGGCGGCGTCCCTCCTTGAGCGCCACGTCCGCCGCGCGCTCCACCAGGTTCGAGCTGAAGCCCGCCGTCACCCGCGCCAGCGTCCCCATGCTGCAGGGAGTGATGATCACGCCCCCCGTCAACGAGGTCCCCGACGCCGCCGGCGCCTCGATCGCGTCGCTCGTGAAGACGCGCACCCGCTCCTCCCAGCCCGGGGGGAGCCCTGCCCGTCCGAGCCAGCCCGGGAGCGATTCCAGGAGGCGCTCCCCCCGGATCCCGGCCTCGATCCCCAGCTCGTGACGCAGCACCTTGCAGCCCGCCTCGGTGATGGACAGGTCGATCTCGCACCCCGCACGCAGCAGCTCGATCACGAGCCGCTCCGCGTAGGCGTGGCCGCTTCCGCCGGTCAGGCCGACGAAGTACCGCAGGGGTTGCTCTCCAGTCATGGGCTAGCGAGGCAAGGCGCCGACGAGCAGCGCGAGGTTGAAGAAGGCGTGGGACCAGGCAGCGACGCCGACCCCCCGCCACAGGAACAGGGCGGCCAGGAGGACCCCGGCGGTGCCCCGCCAGAGGAAGACCGCAGGATCGTAGGGTTCG
>CAZEFP010000313.1:0-4806 GCA_964511565.1 uncultured Planctomycetaceae bacterium | reverse complement strand
GAGGCCGCCGCGTGCACGGACGGTGCCAAGGTCGCCCTCTGCGCGAACGGCGAGGGCTTCGGCGTCCTCGAGGTGGACGGCGGGGCCTACGACTGGGACAAGGCCGCGTTCATCAAGGCCGTCTACCGCACCGAGCGCACCGACCACCCCGGCGCCCGCCTGTGGACCTCGGACGAGCGCACCAAGCTCGTCGGCGGCACCATCACCCTCGCGCCCGCCGAGGACACCCGTCCGTTCGCGGCCCGCGTGATGGGCCCGGCCCAGACCCGCAGCCTGATCATGGACCGCGGCTGGGAGCAGTCGATCGCCTTCCAGACGCGCAACCCCCTCCACCGCGCCCACGAGTACGCGCTCGTCTACGGCGCCGAGGTCATCCTGCGCGAGACCGGCAAGAAGACCGGCGTCATCCTCAACCCGCTGGTGGGCCAGCTCAAGGGCGACGACGTCCCGGCGTCGACCCGCATGGAGACCTACGAGGCGCTCGTGAAGAACCGCCTCCTGGGCGAGGGTGACAAGGACGCCGAGCTCTGGGAGTCGAAGGGGCAGGACCTCAACGATCAGCTCGAGCTCGTCGGGCTGGACATGCGCATGTACTACGGCGGCCCGAGCGAGGCCGTGATGCACGCCATCTACCGCCAGAACCTGGGCTTCACCCACTTCATCATCGGCCGCAAGCACGCGGACGCGCCCTTCGACGACAAGACGGCCATCTGGGGCGACTTCGACGCCCAGACCGTGTTCGACGAGCTCGGCGGCGACCTCGCCATCAAGACCGTCAACGTCGGCTTCGCCGCGTACTTCGAGGAGCTCGGCCGCGTGGGCCTCATGGAGGCCAACAAGGACAAGACGTCCGTCTTCATCTCCGGCACCAAGGTGCGCGAGCAGCTGGTGAGCGGCGAGAACCCCGACCCGCGGATCATGCGCGAGACCACCGCCGCGATCCTCGTCGACTACTACAAGACCAAGGGAGAGTGACCTGATGGGCCTGTTCGACAAGTTCAAGAAGAAGCCGGCCACCCCGCCGCGCCCCATGCCGCGTCTCCCGATGCGGCCCGGGATGGTCCAGAAGCCTGATCCCCAGGCGGAGAACCACTTCATCATCATCATCCTCGACTCCTGCCGCTACGACGCGTTCATGTCGGCGGAGACGAAGACGATCGCGAAGCTGTCGGGCGGCAAGGTCGAGAAGCGGTACACGTACGCCTCGTGGACCGCGCCCTCCCACTACAACCTCCTCACGGGCCTCCTGCCGCACACCTCCCCGGAGAACGTGTACGCGTCGGAGTACTACAAGGAGGACTTCTACAACTACAACAAGCGCCTGGGCTCCAAGGGCACCGACATCGACTTCGGCGCCATGGTCCCCGGGCTCTGGCTCCCCGGCTTCCTCCAGCAGAAGCTCGGCTACGACACGCACGCCCGCGTGTCGCTGCCGGTGCTGAACCCGAAGACGGGGATCAACCGGGCCTTCGACAGCTTCCAGCTGATGGACAGCCACAACGACATGGCGGCGATCCTGCCCACCATGAAGTTCGACGGCCCGCGTCCGCACTTCTACCTGCTCAACGTCGGGGAGACCCACTACCCCTACGCCAAGCCGGACGAGGACTCCTCCATGTGGCCGCGCATCAGCGGGGTCAACGGGGTCTTCCGGAAGATGAACGACCAGATCGCCGAGAGCGACGAGGACAGCAAGTTCAAAGAGGACTTCCAGTTCTTCGACCAGGACAAGCTGGACGAGCTCAAGGAGCGCCAGATCGACACGGTCCGCTACCTGGACGGCGTGTTCGAGCAGCTCTACGACACCGTCCCGAAGAACACCCACATCATCGTCACCGCCGACCACGGCGAGCTGTTCGGTGAGGCCGGGTACTTCGGCCACGGCCCGATCATGCACGAGAAGTGCTTCGAGGTGCCCTACCTCGAGGGGATGATCCGCTAGCGCCGGACCCCGCCAACCAGTCAACCAACCTCTATCTCCAACCAACCAATCACCACCATGTCCCAGAAGGGTTTCGTCCTTTGGTTCACCGGCCTCTCCGGCTCCGGTAAGTCCACCCTCGCCGAGTACCTCACGCCCGTCCTCATGGAGCGCGGCAAGAACGTCGAGGTCCTCGACGGCGACGTCGTCCGCACCAACCTCTCCAAGGGCCTCGGCTTCTCCAAGGAGGACCGCGACACGAACGTGGCGCGCATCGGCTTCGTGGCCAACCTGCTCGCTCGCAACGGCTGCTGCTCGATCACCGCCGCGATCTCCCCCTACCAGGAGGTCCGCGACCAGTGCCGCGGCATGATCGACCCGGCCCGCGCCGAGTTCGTCGAGGTCTACGTCGAGGCGCCCCTGGCGGTCGTCGAGGAGCGTGACACCAAGGGCCTCTACAAGAAGGCCCGCTCCGGCGAGATCAAGAACTTCACCGGCGTCAGCGACCCCTACGAGGCGCCGACCAACGCGGAGATCACGGTCCACACCGGCGACGAGTCCATCGAGGAGTCCGCGAACAAGATCCTCGCCTACCTCGAGGAGCGCGGCCTGATCGCCGCGACCGCCGCCCAGGCCTGATCCCGGCCTGAGCACCGACCTCATTCGGGCGCAGCCCGTCGAGGTCGCCCGGAAGCAGCCGGCGTCCCCCCCGGGCGCTGGCTGCTCTCGTTTCGGCGCCGAGGCTCCGTGCCCGGGGGCGACGGCGGCCCGAGGCCCTATGATCCGGCGTGACCTCGCCCCGCCTCGCCCGCCGCCAGTTCGCTCTCTCGGACGCTCCGGGCCTGGGGTGGGTGGTCGCCGAGGCCACCGCGGGCGGCCTGGTGCAGGTGCGCCTGGTGGACGGGCCGGCGGCGCCGTCGGAGAGGGAGGAGGACCCCGAGGCGGCGGCGCACCTGGCCCGCTTCCAGGGGGAGCTCGAGGGCTACCTCCGGGGCGCGGCCCGCGAGTTCACCGTCCCTCTCCAGGCTTCCGGGACGCCCTTTCAGCGGGAGGTGTGGTCGGCCCTCGGCGAGGTGGCCTACGGGGAGCTCGTCACCTACGGGGCGCTGGCAGAGGCCCTCGGGAGGCCCTCCTCTGTGCGAGCGGTGGCCGCCGCGATCGGGCGCAACCCGTTGCTGGTGGTGGTCCCCTGCCATCGGGTGATCGGCGCGGGCGGTCGGCTCACGGGCTACGCCGCAGGGGTGGAGCGCAAGCGTGCGCTGATCGACCTTGAGCGAGCCGCGGCGACCGCTCCGCCGCTCATGCCGGACGCCGACGGCGCGGGGCTCCTGACGCTCTCGCTGGCCGAGGCCGAGGGGGTGATCGCGGCCCTGGTGCAGGGTGGCGTCCCCTTCGAGGAGGTCGGCCCCGAGGCCGCCGGCTGCGCGGGCCCCGAGGTCTGCGTGCTGCGCTTCGCGCGAGGCCAGGCCACCGGTCCGATCGGGCTGGCCTTTCACGCTGCGCGCGGAGTGGCCCCGTGAGTGAGCCCACGAACGACCCCGCGAGCGAGCTTCGGATACGCGGCGCCCGGGAGCACAACCTGCGGGGCGTGGACCTCGACCTCGCCCACGGACAGTGGGTCGCCGTCACCGGTCCCTCGGGCTCCGGCAAGACCTCCCTGGTCTTCGAGACCGTCGTGCGGGAGGGGCAGCGCCGCTACCTCGGCGCCCTCTCCGCGCGGGCCCGACAGTTCTTCGGCAAGCTCGGCCGGGCGGCGGTGGACTCCATCGAGGGGCTGCCGCCCGCGATCGCCATGGGAGCCACCGACGCCCGGTCGAGCACGCGCTCGACGGTGGGCACCCTGACCGGGACGCTGGACCTCTTGCGGCTCCTCTATGCCCGCGTCGCGGAGGACCCGGGCGGCGTGGCGCTCACGCGCAGCCACTTCAGCTTCAACCACCCCGGCGGCGCCTGCCCGCGCTGCGGCGGGAGCGGCGTCGAGGACGAGGTGAGCGAGGATCTGCTGGTGGAGGACGCCTCGCGGAGCCTCCGCGACGGCGCCCTGAAGCCGACCCTCAAGAACGGCTACACGGTCTATTCCCAGGTGACCCTCGAGGTCATGGACACCATCTGCCGCGCCCACGGGTTCGACGTGGACACCCCCTGGCGCGAGCTCAGCGACGAGCAGCGGCGGGTGATCCTGCACGGCACCCGCCGGCTGAAGGTCCCCTTCGGCAAGCACAGCATCGAGTCCCGCATGAAGTGGGAGGGGATCACGGCGCGGCCCCGGGAGGAGGGGTACTACAAGGGGCTGATCCCGGTCATCGAGGAGACCCTCAAGCGCAACCGCAACCCCAACATCCTGCGCTTCGTCCGCTCGATCCCCTGCGCGGAGTGCGGCGGCGCGCGGCTCGCTCGTCCGGGCCGCGAGGCGGCCATCGGGGGCCGGCGGCTGCCGGAGCTCCTCGACCTCCCCGCCCGCGACCTCGGTGACGCCCTGCGAGCGATCGAGGACGTCTCGAGGAGCGAGGTGGCCCGGGCCCTGCTCCCCGAGCTCCACCGGCGTCTGGAGAGGATGGCCCTGCTGGAGCTTGGCCACCTCGCGCTGGGTCGGGAGAGCACGACGCTCTCCACCGGGGAGGCCCAGCGCATCCAGCTCGCCTCCCAGCTCGCTGCGCCCATGGGCGGGCTGCTGGTGGCGCTGGATGAGCCGACGCTCGGGCTCCACCCCTCGGGTCAGCCGGGGATGGGGGTCGTGCTCGACGAGCTCAGGGACAGGGGCAACACCCTGCTGGTGGTGGAGCACGACCCGGACATGGTCCGACAGGCGGACCACGTGGTGGAGGTCGGCCCCGGGGCGGGCCCCGAGGGCGGCCTCATCGTTCGGAACGAGCCCATGTCCGGCG
>CAZEFP010000312.1:0-4816 GCA_964511565.1 uncultured Planctomycetaceae bacterium | reverse complement strand
CGACGGTCGGGAAGACCCGCCAGATGGACCGGTTCGTGAGCAGCTCGTGGCCGTCGAGGTGGTCGGAGAACAGCTCCGCGACATAGCGCACGGTCGCCTCCTCGTCGCCGTCGCCGAGGCCCGAGCGCTGCCAGGTCTCTTCGTCGCACTCGACGATCCAGGTGGACCTGGGCTCGTCCCCGCGCTCGAAGGGGTAGGCGTGGATGTTCCAGACCCCGTGCTCGTTCTCCTTGAAGATGAACGTGAACGCGCCGAGGGGCTTGTCCGTGCCGAGCCAGCAGAAGCGGGCCTTGCGCCAGTCGATGCAGGGGCCGAAGCGGTCCCCGGCGCCCTCCCGGACGGCGCTGTTCAACCCGTCGCTGGCCACGACGAGGTCCGCAGACTGCTCGAGCGTCGCGCGGTCGACCTCCACCTCGTAGTGGGAGCGCACCCCGAGGGCGGTGGCGCGACGGTCCAGGATCGCCAGCAGCTCCTTGCGGGCCAGCCCGCAGAACCCGTGCCCCGTGGAGCGGACCATCTCGCCGCCGATGAAGGTCTCGATGTCCGTCCAGTAGGCGAACGACTCGCGGATCTCCTTGAAGCTCTCCGGATCTGCGGCCTCGACGTTGCCGAGGGTCTCGTCACTGAACACGACGCCCCAGCCGAAGGTGTCGCCGTGGGCGTTGCGCTCGTAGACGTCGATCTCGGCGCCGGGGAACGCCTTCTTGGCGAGGATGGCCGTGAACAGCCCGCCAGGACCTCCTCCGATGACCGCGATCTTCATGGGCGGAGCATAGTCCGCGGCGGCCAGGTATCCCGCCCGGGAGCCGCTCCCTTTTTGTGGTGGACCGCCGGCCGGGCTCTCAGTCGCCGGCCTCGGCCTGCGATAACTGAAGCGAGAGCCAGCGCAGCCCACCGGGTACGTCCCTCGTGCGCTCCGCGACCCCGGAGCAGGTCGTCCCCGACGCGCTGAACTCGAAGCGCACCAGGAGGTGACGGGACCCGAGGCGGCGGGCCGAGATCTCCACGGGTGGGCCGCTGCGCACCGCCCCCGCGGGCCAGGCGCGGGCCAGGGCCGCTTGCCTCGGGATCAAGTCCCCGTCACCCGTCAGGAGCTCGAAGTCGTCCGTCAGGATCCTCTCTAGCGGGGAGCCGCTCCTGGATCGCGACCCATCGTCGGCGGCGTCCACGGCGGCGACGAGGAGCTCGACCGCCTCGAGCGCTTCCCGGGTCGCCGGGGCGCCCTCGGAGGGGGGCGGGCGCCCCTCCCAAAGGGACTCTACGAGCGCCGCGCCCGAGGGGTCCACCTCCAGGAGCTCCGCGCGCACGAAGGGGTAGAAGTCGTTGACCCCGTAGAGCGCCTCCGTGGTCTCGGCGAAGTACTCGTTGAGGTCGCTCAGCGCGTAGTGCCGGTCCTCGTCGCCGGACCAGCGCAGGGTGCGGTCGTAGACCCCGCGCTCGCGGACGGCCGCGAGCGCCGCCTCCACCTGGCGTCGTTCGGACCAGAGCTTCTGGTGGAACAGCGCGTGCGCGAGCTCGTGGAGGACCATCGATGGCTGGTGACGCCTCCAGTCGAGGTACGTTCGGGCGCTCGTGATCTCGACCGCCTTGCCCTTCGCCGGGTCGAAGCCGTTCCGTTCCAGCCAGCTCGGGCTCGGGTGGTAGCAGGCGCAGGGAGCGACGGGGTCGGCGACGCCGAGGAAGATCGGCACCGATCGCAGGAAGGCGTGGCGGGCCTGCGGGGTCTGGTCGAGGACATCACCGAGGTCGCGATCCAGGGCGTCCAGGGCCCGAGCGCCCACCTCGGCCTCACCTCCTTCGATCAGGGCAGGAGCGACGCGCACGTCGAAGCCACGCACCGGGCGCCGCACGTGGTCACTCGCCGGCAGCGACCCGCTGCGGCGGGGACCCTCCTGCCCCCCTCGGTCGGAGGCTCCGGTGGCGCGCGGCGCGTCCTGAGGGATCTGCGTCCGCAGGGTGGGCGTCGGCGAGCTCGCCGCACAGGCGGCGCCTGCGAGGGCGAGCAGCAGGATCCCAGGTCGACGGCTCACGCTCCGAGCTCCTCCCGGAGCTGGGCCATGCTCCGGGTCAGTTCAGCGACCTGGTGCTCGAGCTCCAGAACACGCCGGGCGAGGGGGTCCTCCCCGCCTCCATGGGCCGCTTCGGTCGGCGCAGGCGAGCCCTCCATCGGGGCCTCGGTGGGGGCGTTGAGGGCAGCGTCGGGGTCCACGTCTCGGCAGAGGACCTGGGAGGTCCTCGGGGCGCGCCCGCCTTCGGCGGTCTCGGCATAGCCGCGGTCCCGAAGGCCCCCGAGGGCATGCTCGAGGGCCTCGAGATCCGGGAGGTCTCGCATGCGCTTCGCCCTCGACCGCAGCTCGCCCGCCGTCTGGGGACCGCGGAGCAGGAGCTCGGCGAGGACCGCCGCCTCCCTCTCGCCGAGCCCGAGGGCCTCCATCGCGTTGTGCCGCCAGCGCTCCACCCGGCTGCCAGCGGGCACGCTCTGGCCGGCGAGCCCCTTCATGCGGAGCCCCTGGAGGGCGATTCGCACCTCGGCCTCGGAGAAGTCCACCACCGGTTCTCGGTTGCTCTTCTGGTTGCAGCCGTTCGTGGTGGCGTTGAGCGACAGCGGGTACTGGTCGGGAGTGGTGAAGGCCTTCTCGATCAGCACGCCGAGCGCGCGCGCCTCGTGTCCGTTCAGCGAGATGTCCATGGGGCCCACCCTAAGGGATGCGGGCGGGCGGGCAGTGGGTATCCTCTCCACGATGGAAGCTCCGCAGAAGGGCGCGGTTTCGACGGGCATCGACGTGGTCCTCGTCCACCCCGAGATCCCGCACAACTCTGGCTGTGCTGGCCGCCTCACGGCGGCGATGGGCGCCCGGCTCCACCTCGTCGAACCCCTCGGGTTCAGCCTCGAGGACCGCTACCTCAAGCGAGCGGGCCTCGACTACTGGCCGCTGGTGGACCTGAGCGTTCACACCAGCGTGGAGGCCTGCTTCGAGGAGCTTCGCGGCCGGAGCGGCCGCCCGTTCGAGGAGCGGCTGCGTCTCTTCTCGGCGCGGGGCGGCGAGTCCCTGCGCGAGGTCACGTTCCATCAGGGCGACATCCTGGTGTTCGGGAGCGAGAGCAAGGGGCTACCCGCCGAGCTGCTGGAGGCCCACGCCGACCGCCGCGTGCGGATCCCGATCCATGGGGGGGTGCGCTCGATCAACCTGGCCAACGCCGTCGCCATCGCGGTGTACCTGGCCACGGGCGAGGTGCAGGGCGGTCTCGCCGATCACTGACCCCAGCAGGCTCGGGCTGCCGCGGGTTCGGCGCGCTCGAAGAGGATCAGGGTCAGCGTGTTGACGCCCTGCTCGGGGCCGCCCAGCTCCTGGGTTGGGACCGAGTGCAGGCGGAGCCGGGTCCCTTCGAAGAGGGGGCGCTCCTCGGGGCGAGAGGTCTGCCCCTGGGTTCGGAGCGCGCGCTTCAGCGCGCGTAGCTGGCCGGGCTGGTCCTCTCGCACTGCCCCAGGCCGCCACGTGGCGTACAGCAGGTTCGGCGGCGGCGTCCCGTGGTCCAGGAACCAGGCGTGGGGGACGCGCTTCTCGTGCCCCGCGGTCCCGCCTGATCTGACCTCACGTCTCGCCACCGAGGGGGTCACCAGTCCGTTTCGGTCCACGAAGTCGAGGGCTGGCGCGAACCACCCGGGTGACCCGATCGGGCCGAAGGCGAGGACGTCGCCGGGCTGCGTCTCGGCTGCCAGCGCCTTGCCCAGCAGGGTGAAGTTACCCTCGTTCTCGCGCGCGACCTCCACGCGCTGGGCCTCGCTCCGGTAGCCCCCCTTGAAGGAGCGGAATCGGAGGGCGGTGCGGACCCCTTCGGGGACCAGGTGGAGGTCGAAGAGCGGGAGGGGCTGCGCCACCGCGAGCCCCAGGACGAGGGCGACCCCGGCGCTCCTCGGGGTGCGGTCGATGCCCACCGCTGCGAGCAAGGCGAGGGCCGGCGTACAGGGTGCGAGGAAGCGGAAGAACGGCATCCAGTCGCCGCCCACCAGCACGTTGTAGGCCACGAAGCCGACGGTCACGAAGAGGCTCGCGCCGGCGGCGACGCGTGCCCTGGCCGCGGGGTGACGAAGGGCCGGCAGCGCCAGGGCGAGCGCGGCCAGGGGGGTGAGGCCCACCAGGCCCCAGCTCGCCACCTGCCGCAGCCCGCGGCCCATGACGTCGGCGCCGCCGCCGGTCTTGGCGGCGACCGTGTTGGGGAGCCACTGCCCGAAGGTCGCCTGCCGCCACAGGAGCTGAGCGGCCATGGCCGCGGTCGCCGCGATGGCGATCCAGAGGAGTCGCCGGCGGTGGCGGCGGAGCGCGCCCGGACCGTCTCCGGATAAGAGCCCCTCCGAGGCGAGGACAGCGGCCGCGCCGCCGATGACCCAGAGCACGCCCTCGACGCGCACCGCGCAGACCGCGGCGGCGGTCAGGGCGAGCCACGCCAGGTCGGAGGGGCGGTGGACCTCCGCGCGCATCAGCCCGAGGAAGTACGACGTGAGGAGGAGAGTGAAGAGCGTCGTCTCCATGCCGCCGCTGGCCCAGGCAACGAACGGGGCGGAGGTGGCCAGCAGCGTGACCGACGCGAACTCCCCCGCCCGCCCGAGGCGCAGCTCGGAGGTGACGAAGCGCAGCTGGACGATGAGCACGCCCATGGCCAGGGAGAGCTGGAGGGGCCCCAGGAACTCGGGGAACGGCGCGCCGGCCCAGTAGAGGAGCGCCAGGAGGGCGGTCCAGAGGAGGTTGCTGAACCCCTCGACGGGCTGCCCCCCCGAGCTCAGCTCGAAGGAGTTGAAGACCGGGGCGCCCAGCTC
>CAZEFP010000311.1:0-4822 GCA_964511565.1 uncultured Planctomycetaceae bacterium | reverse complement strand
GGTTCTTTGGAGGGGACACTCATGGCGCGACGAAGAGCCTCGTGCAAACCGCCGCAGACCCCGCAGGATTCAGATCCCAAGGCATGCTAGCGGCCCACCTCGACCGATAGAATCCCCGGACGGAATCCAGTGCGGGCGTCCCTCCTCCGCACCGGCGGCACCGGCCCATGCGACCCTGGACCGCGCCCGAACCTCGGCCGCTCCCCCACCGGCCAGGTCCCCCACCGACCCCACGACCCACCCAACGGTCCACCCACGGCACGAGCGCCTCGCTCCAAGCAGCCTCCATGAACTCGTTCATCCGCTTCCTGAACTCCTCCATCGGGCGCAAGTACGTGATGGCCGTGACCGGCCTCTCGCTGACGCTGTTCCTGCTGGTGCACATGGCCGGCAACCTCACCCTCTACGCGGGCAACGAGGCCTTCAACGAGTACGCCGATCTGCTCGAGAGCAACCCGCTCCTGCCCCTGGCCGAGGCTGGCCTGCTGGGGCTGTTCGTGGTGCACGTCCTCTTCGCCGCGCTGCTCACGGGCAAGAACAAGAGCTCGAGGTCGGATCGCTACCAGGCCAACCTCGGGATGGGCGCCAAGACGGTGGCCTCGACGACCATGTGGATCACCGGCCCGGTGCTCCTTGTCTTCCTCGTCATTCACATCTGGGACTTCCGGATCGCGAAGGAGCTCGTCGAGGAGTACGACCTCGCACAGATGGTCGTGGATCGCCTGCGACATCCCGTCGGCTTCATGATCTACAGCGGCGCGATCGCCATGGTCGGGCTACACATGTGGCACGCCTTCCAGAGCGCCTTCCAGACGCTGGGTGTGGCACATCCGCGCTACCGCGCTCTCATTCAGAACACCGGGCGGCTGATCACCGTCCTCCTTGTCGCTGGTTTTGGCGGCATTCCGTTCTATCTGTTCTTCACGGGCTGAACCGTCCCGGACGACCCCCGCTCGACCGGGCCTCGAAACGCACGAACCATGACGATCGCAGACTCTCCCAACAGCTCCTCGCGCCTCGACTCCAAGGTCCCCGGAGGACCCATGGATGAGCGCTGGTCGCGCCACAAGTTCGACCTCAAGCTCGTGAACCCGTCCAACCGGCGGAAGTTCGACGTGATCGTCGTGGGCACCGGCCTCGCCGGCGGCTCGGCGGCCGCGACGCTGGCCGAGATGGGCTACAACGTCAAGTCGTTCTGCATCCACGACAGCCCGCGCCGCGCCCACTCCATCGCGGCCCAGGGCGGCATCAACGCGGCCAAGAACTACAAGGGCGACGGCGACAGCGTGCACCGCCTCTTCTACGACACGGTCAAGGGCGGGGACTACCGCAGCCGCGAGTCCAATGTGCACCGGCTCGCCGAGGTGTCGGTGGACATCATCGACCAGTGCGTGGCCCAGGGGGTCCCCTTCGCGCGCGAGTACGGGGGACTCCTCGACAACCGCTCCTTTGGTGGCGCCCAGGTGTCGCGGACCTTCTACGCCCGAGGACAGACCGGCCAGCAGCTCCTCCTCGGCGCCTACGGGGCCATGAACCGGATGATCCACGCCGGTCGAATCGACAGCTACACCAAGCGCGAGATGGTCGACCTCGTGGTGGTGAACGGCGTCGCCCGGGGCATCATCGTCCGGAACCTGGTCACCGGTGAGTACGAGCGGCACGCCGCCCACGCGGTGCTCATGTGCACCGGCGGATACGGCAACGCGTTTTTCCTGTCCACCAACGCGAAGAACTCCAACGTCACCGCGGCCTGGCGCGCCCACAAGCGCGGCGCGTTCTTCGCGAACCCCTGCTACACGCAGATTCCCCCGACGTGTATTCCGCGCTCCGGTGACTACCAGTCCAAGCTCACGCTCATGAGCGAGTCGCTCCGGAACGACGGCCGCGTGTGGGTTCCGGAGAAGGAGGGCGACCCGCGCGCACCCCAGGACATCCCGGAGTCGGAGCGCGACTACTACCTCGAGCGCAAGTACCCGAGCTTCGGCAACCTCGTCCCCCGCGACGTGGCGTCCCGGAACGCCAAGACCGTCTGCGACCAGGGCCGCGGTGTGGGTCCCACGGGCGAAGCGGTGTACCTCGACTTCGGGGACGCCATTCGCCGCGACGGCAAGGACGCCATCGCTGCCCGGTACGGCAACCTGTTCGAGATGTACGAGCGGATCACGGGCGACAACCCGTACGAGGTCCCCATGCGCATCTTCCCGGCGGTCCACTACACCATGGGCGGCCTGTGGGTGGACTACAACCTGGAGAGCACCATCCCGGGCCTCTTCGTCCTCGGCGAGGCGAACTTCTCCGACCACGGCGCCAACCGCCTGGGCGCGAGCGCCCTCATGCAGGGCCTCGCGGACGGCTACTTCGTCATCCCCGCCACCATCGCGAGCCACCTCGCCGGGCGGCAGCTGGAGGCTGTCTCCACCAACGACGACGCCTTCAAGGAGGCCGAAGCCAAGGCCCGTGAGCGGGCGGAGAAGCTCCTCGCCTGCAACGGCAACCGCAGCGTGGACTCGCTCCACCGCGAGCTCGGCAACACGGTCTGGAACTACTGCGGCATGGAGCGGACCGCCGAGGGCCTGCAGGAGGGCATCGCCAAGGTCCGCGACCTGCGCGCCGAGTTCTGGAGCAACGTCAAGGTCAATGGCGACCCCAACCACGTGAACCAGGACCTCGAGAAGGCCGGCCGCGTCGCGGACTTCATGGAGTTCGCCGAGGTCATGTTCAACGACGCCCTCGTGCGCGACGAGTCCTGCGGTGGGCACTTCCGGGCCGAGCACCAGACCGAGGAGGGTGAGGCCCGTCGCGATGACGACAACTTCGCCCACGTCAGCGCCTGGGAGTTCACCGAGGAGCAGAAGCTCCCCACCGAACACCGCGAACAGCTCACCTTCGAAGAGGTGAAGCTGACCACTCGTAGCTACAAGTGATCCCGAGGAGACCAGTCAGATGATTCAGAAGAAGAACCACGGTGACCTGCGTATCGTCCTCGAGGTCTGGCGCCAGAACGGGCCCGGCGCCCCCGGCGCATTCGAGGAGCACGAGGTCATGGCCAACGAGCACATGAGCTTCCTCGAGCTCCTCGACGTGCTCAACGAGCAGCTCGTCGAGTCCGGAAAGGAGCCTTTCGTGTTCGAGCACGATTGCCGCGAGGGCATCTGTGGCTCCTGCGCCATGACCATCGACGGCAAGCCGCACGGACCCCGGGACCGGACCACCGCGTGCCAGCTGCACATGCGCGAGTACCGCAACGGGGACCGGGTCCGCGTCGAGCCCTGGCGGGCCAACGCCTTCCCGGTGGTCAAGGACCTGATGACCGACCGCAGCGCCTTCGACCGCATCCAGCAGGCCGGCGGGTACGTCTCCATCAACACGGGCTCGGCGCCGGACGCCCACGCCATTCCCGTGAACAAGGAGAACGCGGACATGGCATTCGACGCCGCCGCCTGTATCGGCTGCGGTGCCTGCGTGGCCGCGTGCCCGAACGCCTCGGCGATGCTCTTCACGTCCGCCAAGCTCAGCCAGTACACGCTCCTGCCCCAGGGCCAGCCCGAGCGCGATCAGCGGGCCCTCGCCATGGTCGATCAGATGGACGCCGAGGGCTTCGGCAACTGCACCAACCACTACGAGTGCGAGGCCGCGTGCCCCAAGGGCATCTCCGTCACCAACATCGCCCGCATGAACCGCGAGTACGCTCGCGCCACCCTCCGGCGTCGCAACTGACCGCACCGGGCGAGGGGGTCCGTCCAGGGGACCCCGCCAGGTGAGACGCCATCGGGGCAGCGCCGGCAGCGGCGCTGCCCCGCGTCATGGAACGGACCTCCACGGCGGCGAGGCGCCACACACATGGTCTGGCACAAAGGTCCTGGCGCAGCGCTCCGACGACGCCGGCTGAACTCCGGCTCAGGCCACGCCCACGGGCGAGGCGAGCCCCTCGAGGGAACCGGGATCGGGCGCGAGCGCGCGGGCCCCGGGGTGGATCCACCGGAGCGGCACCCCTCCCACCGCGCAGGCCGCCGCCACCTCGGCGCGGAGCTCTGGCCGGACGGCCTCGATGGCGCAGTGCACCGCCAGAGCGCGCCCGGCGCGGATCGCCCCGAGGGCGCCCACCGCCGAGTGGAAGAGCCAGATCTTCCCCTGGGTCTCCCGGGCGAGCTCGTCCCGGCGCCCCTTGGCCCGGCGGGGGTCCCCGTCGATCAGAATGATGGGGTCGCCCTCCGCGCCGACCGAGCGAACGCTGATGGACGCGCGGGTTCCGCCACCCGGGCTGCTCTCCACCCGCAGCCCAGCGCCGACCTCCGAGAGCGCGAGGCGCAGGCTTGCTGTCCCGAGCCCCGTCGACCGGGGTGAACTCCCCGTCGGACCGTGGCCTTCGCCGGCGCAGGGGGTCATGGTCTGGGCCTCGGCTGAGGCAGCGCGGAGCCCACCGTCGAGGAACACTCTCAACGCGGCGGGCGCCATCCCGTCGCCGTCGTCCGCCACCGTCACGTCCAGGTCGAGATCGACCTCCGAGACGGGTCGCTCTTCGACCTCGACGGTGACCGTCCCGGGGCGCTTCACTCCCCGGGCCGCCGCCTCCAGGGCGTTGGTGAGCAGGTTTCGGATCGCGCGCGCCATCGCATTCCTCGGGGCGAGCACGTAGAGCGAGCCCTTGCACTTCACCCGCAGCGCGGGCGAGCCCATGGACCCGCCCCGCGCAGCCGCCGTCGCCGCCTTGGCCTCCTCCAGGAGCAGGTCCTTGATCCGGATCAGCGTCGGGCTCGAGCCGCGCTGGGTCCGCTCCGTCCCGAGGGCCGCCTGCGCGAGCTCCCTCGCCGAGGACAGCGCC
>CAZEFP010000310.1:1886-4827 GCA_964511565.1 uncultured Planctomycetaceae bacterium | reverse complement strand
GTTCGCCACGTCGTGGGCACAACCGCGGGCCCACCGGGCGCAGAACCCGGCCGGGAGCCAGCGCCGGGCCGCGCCCCCCGGCTCCTCGCCGGGGGCCTCGGGGATCGCCAGCTCTCCGGCCTCGACGGACCCGCCGTCCAGGTCGCCGAACAGGTTGACGAAGGCCAGCGGCGAGTAACCGACCGCGTAGGTGCTGAGCACGACCATCGCGACGGGGTTCGCCAGCTGGCCGGCCAGGTCCACGAGCTCGGCGAGGTGCTCTTCCAGACGCCAGACCTCGCCCTTGGGGCCGCGACCGTAGTGCGGCGGATCCATCAGGATCGCGTCATAGGTGGAGCCCCTTCGGACCTCGCGTCGGGCGAAGCGCAGGGCGTCCTCGCAGACGACGCGCATGCCGCTCCGACCCAGGCCGCTGGCCTCGGCGTTGTCCACCGCCCAGGTGATCGAGGCCTTCGACGCGTCCACGTGGGTCACCTCCCACCCCGCCTTGGCCGCCAGCACGCTCGCGGCACCGGAGTACCCGAAGAGGTTGAGGAGCCTGGGGGCCTCGCCCCCGAGCTCGTCCCCGAGGCGCTCCACAGCGGACCAGTTCGCGGCCTGCTCCGGGAAGAGGCCCACGTGCTTGAAGGGCGTCGGGCGGATGAGGAGGCGCGCGCCGCCGTGGGTCACCTCCCACTGGGGCTGTTGCCCCCGCGCCTCGGCCGGCGCCCCGCGACGCGCCTCCCAGCGACCGCCGCGGTCGGACTCCCGGACGAAGGTCAGGTCCGCGGTCGACCAGAGATCCTCCCCTCGACGCCGCCCCCAGAGCGCCTGGGGATCGGGACGGCGGAGGACCACGGGGCCGAACCGCTCCAGCTTCTCCCCCTCGCCGCTGTCCAGCAGGGAGTAGTCAGCGAGGTCCGGGGCTTCGAAGACGGAGGGTTGCACGGGAGGCATGGTACCCGCGGCAGCGGCGCCGCATCGGGGGCTCAGGCGTGGACGCCGGGGGCCTCCTGCCCCGTGCGCTCCACCCACTCCGCGTAGTCGCCCGGGTACACCCGCGCGTCCCCGTTCGAGAGATCGAGCACGCGGTTCGCCAGCCCGCGCAGGAACGTCCGGTCGTGGCTGACGAAGATCATCGTGCCCTCGAACTTGGAGAGGGTCTCCACCAGCATCTCCTTGGTGGCGAGGTCGAGGTGGTTCGTGGGCTCGTCCAGCACGAGGAAGTTGGGCGGGTCGAAGAGCATCTGCGCCAGCACGAGCCGCGAGCGCTCGCCACCCGAGAGCACCCGAATGGGCTTCTCGATCTCATCCCCGGGGAAGTCGAAGCACCCCAGCAGGTTGCGCTTGGAGGGCGTGGTGGCCGTGGGGAAGGCGCCGTCGATCTGCTCCCAGACCGTCAGGGCGGGGTCCAGCACCTCGAGCGCGGACTGGGCGAAGTAGCCCATCTTCAACGACGCCCCGAGGCGCACAGCCCCCGAGTCCGCCTCGATGACCCGAGCCAGGAGCTTGAGCAGCGTGGACTTGCCCGCGCCGTTCGCCCCCATCACGCACCAGCGCTCCCCGCGCTTCACCTCGAGGTCGAGGCCGTCATACACGGTGTGGTCGCCGTAGCTCTTGTGCACCCCAGTCAGGGTCGCCACGTCGTTGCCAGAGCGCGGCGGGGTGCCCACGCGGAAGGGGATCAGCACCCGCTTCTTCGGCGGCTCGAGCTTCTCGATCTTCTCGAGCTTCTTGACCCGCGACTGGACCTGGGCGGCCTTGGCCGCGTGCTTGTCGAAGCGCTCGATGAAGCGCTCCTCCTTCTTCAGCATGGCCTGCTGTCGGCTGAAGGCGGCGTCCTGCTGCTGCGCGCGTACGAGCCGCTCGCGGTCGTAGAAGTCGTAGTTCCCCGAGTACTGCACAAGCTCGCCCGCGTCGATCTCCACGATCCGCCCGACGACCCGGTTCATGAAGTCCCGGTCGTGGCAGGTCATCAGGAGCGTCGCGTCCGTGGCCTGGAGGAACTTCTCCAGCCACAGGATCGATTCGATGTCCAGATGGTTCGTGGGCTCGTCGAGCAGCAGGACATCCGGCTTGCCGATCAGGACCTGCGCGATGGACACGCGCATGCGCCACCCGCCGGACAGCGCCGCGAACGGGCCGGAGATCTGCTCGGGGCGGAACCCGAGGCCGTTGAGGACCTCGTGGGCCGTGGACTCGAGCTCGTACCCACCCAGCTGAGCGTATTCGCCCTGGATCTCACCGAAGCGCTCCAGGATCTCGTCCATGCGGTCCGCCTGCTCGGGGTCCGCCATCGCCTCCTCCAGCGCACCGACCTCGGCGTGCAGCGCCCCGAGACGTCCGCTCCCGGTGATCGCCTCGTCGAGCACCGTCCGGTCCGTCGCCTCGGCCGCGTCCTGACGGAAGTACCCGACGGTCAGGTGCCGGGGAACCGTGACCTCGCCGGCATCCGGCTGCTCCTCCCCCACGATGAGCCGAAACATCGTCGACTTCCCCGACCCGTTGGGGCCGACGAGTCCGACCTTGTCGCCGGGATCGAGCTGGCAGGAGGCACTCGTGAGGAGCGCCTGACGGCCGAAGTGCTTGGAGACGTTGGAGAGGGCGATCATGAGCGGGAGAGCATAGCCGGGCGCCCCACCGCTGGCCTCGGCGAGGCCGCCCGGAATACGAACGGGCGAGGGCCGGCTCCCATCGGGAAGCCGGCCCTCGCCTTGGATCGGGGAGCGAGCGCTCCCAGGAAGGCTCGATCAGTTCTTCTTGGGCGCGGCCTTCTTGGACTCGCAGCAGACCTCGGCCTTGTTGGCGACCGTGGCGGCCTTCTCCTTCGTGGCCGAGCAGCACTCGCTCTTGGCGGCGGCCTTCTGGGCCTTCGCGCCCTGGCAGCACTCGCTCTTCGCCGGCTTGGCGGCGACCGTGGCGGCCTTCTCCTTGGTGGCGGAGCAGCACTCGCTCTTGGCGG
>CAZEFP010000310.1:0-1786 GCA_964511565.1 uncultured Planctomycetaceae bacterium | reverse complement strand
GCCTCCTGGCAGCACTCGCTCTTCGCCGGCTTCGCCGCGACCGTCGCGGCCTTCTTGTCCGCGGAGCAGCACTCGCTCTTGGCGGGCTTGGCGGCGACGACGGCGGCGCGTGACGTGGCGGCACAGCAGGTGCCTTCCTTGCTCGACGCCTGTGCCGCCTTGGCAGCAGCGGCGGGGCACTCCTGGGCCTGGGCAGGGGCGAAGCTGAAAGCGACCAGCAGCGCGAGTGCGGAGAGGCTGTTGATGAGGAATTTCATGGGAGGTCGATGGGTCATCGATGAGACGCCCGGGCGAGACGCGCCGCGGACAGAGATCTATCGAGGTGGTTGAGTGGCTGACTGTTGGGGAAGGGCGCGGACGGGGGTGCCGATCTACAGCCGGTGCACATCCCCGATCGGGACCGGCCCGCGGGCGGCTGGGGAACACCCTTAGCCTTACGGACGGTTGAACGATTGTTGGCGTACGTTGAGCGTAAGCGATCGGCGCCAGGAATGCAGCGGCGCATCCAAGAGCCTCGCTGACGCTATAAGAGGTACGTAAGGCCGTCCAGGCCGCGGATCCGCCCTGTGCCGTCCCGAGACTCCATGAGTTCCCCCCACCGCCGCTCCCACCTCGGCCCCCTCGGCCTCGCGACGGCCGCAGCTGGCCTGCTCGCGACTGCATTCGGGCTCGGTCAGCGATACGCTCCCGCCCAGCTGGACCCCCGCAAGGCGGCCGCCCAGGTCTCCGAGGCGCTCCAGACCGCGAGCGCCGACGCCGCACGATCGGTGGTCCAGGTGGAGTCCTTCCGCAGGAGCCGTGGTCGACTGAGGAAGATTCTCGACGGCTCCGGCGTGGTCATCGACGAGTCGGGCCTGGTTGTGACCAACCACCACGTGATCACGGGGGCCACCGCCTTCCGGGTGGTGTTCACCAGCGGGGAGCGCTGCGACGCGGAGCTCCTTGGCTCCGACGAGTCCACGGACCTCGCCCTCCTGCGGGTCACGGCGGATCGGGAGTACGAGCCCATGGCCCTACGGACCGAGCTGCCGCCCGTGGGCGAGCTGGTCCTTGCGGTGGGGAATCCGCTCAGCCTCGGGCACACCGTCACCCTCGGCGTGGTCAACGGTCACGGGCGCACCAATCTCGACATCGCGGAGTACGAGAACTACATCCAGACCGACGCAGCCATCAACCCCGGGAACAGCGGCGGCCCCCTCGTGGACGTGGAGGGCCGGGCGGTGGGGATCACCGTCGCCGTCGGGCTCGCCTCCAACGGCGATGAGGGCCTCGCCTTCGCGATCCCCGCGTCCATGGTCCGCAAGGTCGCCGATGAGATTGAGGCCCACGGTCGGGTGCGGCGAGCCTACCTCGGCGTCGGGACCTTCTCCCGGTGGGAGGTCTCGCGAGCCCTTCGAGCGGACCGCGAAGCGGGCTACACCGGCGAGAGCTCGGTGAAGGTCCGGTCGGTCTATCCTGACACGCCCGCGGCGGCGGCCAAGATCCGCGAGGGAGACATCCTCCTCGCGATCGGAGCCAGGAAGCTCACCGACTCACAGAGCTTCACCAACTCGCTCATCGAGGCCACCCCGGGCGAGGCGACCACCATCCGCCTCTGGCGTTCCGGCCGCGTCATCAACGTGTCCTCGGTGCTCGTTGAACGCTGACGCGTCCGAGTTCCAGCGCCGCCGGTCGTGGGTCCAAGAGCGATGAGCTCCTCCTCCATGATCCTCCCGGGAGCGCCCGACGGGCCCAGCTCGGCCCGGTCTGCGAAGATCGGAGCCTTCGACGTCTCGTGGGTCTGTGC
>CAZEFP010000309.1:0-4844 GCA_964511565.1 uncultured Planctomycetaceae bacterium | reverse complement strand
GCCGAGGACGAAGTTGAGGTAGTGATTCGAGCCCACCTCGTACGGGGGCAGCGTCGGCGCGAGCTCCTCGCGGCGCTCCTCGGGGATGATCGAGAGGGGGCTGCCGTGGGAGGAGCCGATGAAGGTGGTGTCCTTGCCCCGGATGATCTTCCCCGCGCGGCCGAGGTTTTGCCCCTCGGGCAGCTCCGCAGGTCGCTCGGGGCGGTTGCTGGTCCCGTCGTACCAGGTCACCGTGCAGGGGGGCTCGTCACCGCGCTCGGGGAAGTCGAACTGGATCGTGCTCGCCATCGGGAAGATCAGGTCCCGGGGACCCTCGCGCTTCACCGCCGTGGTCTTGCTGGGGATGCCGAGGTCCAGGAACCGATGGACGGTGTCGAGGATGTGCGGACCCCAGTCTCCGAAGGCCCCAGAGCCGTAGTCGAACCAGCTGCGCCAGTTGCCCGGGTGGAGCTTGGTGCTGTATGGGGCCTCCGGGGCGGTCCCGATCCACACGTCCCAGTCGAGCCCCTCGGGCATGGTCTCGCCGGTGGGGTAGTCCACGTCCTTCCAGCCGTGCCAGCGCCGGCCGGAGTTCATGTAGGCGGTCACCTCGGTGACGCCGCTGATGATCCCCGCCTCGCGCCAGGCCTTGAACTGGTGGTAGTTCTCGCCGGAGTGTCCCTGGTTGCCCATCTGGCAGACCACCCCGTACTTCTCCTCGGCCGCGATCAGCCGGGAGATCTCGTCGTAGGTATGGGCCAGGGGCTTCTCCACGTAGACCGCCTTGCCGAGCGACATGGCCAGGATCGTGATGGGGAAGTGGGCGTGGTCGGGGACCCCGATGGTGCAGGCGTCGATGTCCTTCTCCATCTCGTCGAACATGACCCGGAAGTCGCGGTAGCGCGGCACGTCCGGGTACTTCGCCTCGACTCCGGCGGTGTGCTTCGTACCCAGGGCGACGTCGCAGAGCGCCACCACGTTGACCTGGCCGGTCCTGAACACCTGGTTGCCGTCGTTCCCGCCCATCCCGCCGCAGCCGATGATCGCGACGTTGACCTTCTCGTTCGCCCCGAGGACCGAGCCAGGGATCGTGCTGAAGGCCGCGGTCGAGGCGGCGAGCTTGTGGAACTGTCGTCGGGTGAGGGGCTGCGGCATGGCGGATGGAGCTCGTGGAGGTGAAGCGGTCGGGAGGAACGAGAGGCGGGGGGCGCGTCCATCGTCGCGGGGGCGACCGCCGCACGAATCTACCCTGCATGCCACATCTGCGCTGTCCATCGGCGCTCGATGCTCGGTGGGTTGCTGACGACTCCGCGTGCTCGGGCCGCGCCACCGGTCTGCCCCCTCGGGCGAGGCTGGAAGCTACCTCTCACGGAGCGGGGCCGCGCGGAGAGTCTCCTCCGCGCGGCCCCGTCCGGCTCATCCCGAATCGTCAGTTCCCGAACAGGACCTGCAGGGCGTTGGAGAGGTTGAAGCCCATACCGCCCGCGCTCGGGTCCCGGTACCAGTGCTGGATCTGGAGGACGGCTCCCGCCTCGAGCGGGCCCATGGCGCCCATGGCCGCGGTGTCGAGGCTGAAGGAGCTCATGCCGCCGGCGTCAGCCTGGGTCACCCCGAGGCGAACCAGGTCGGGGTAGCCGATGCACAGCGTGCCGTTACCAAGGGGATACGACGCGGGCGTGAACCCGTAGAAGTAGATCCCGGCGGCGTTGCTCGGCAGGTTGCTGCAGCTGACCGTGAGGTCATTGGCGGCGATGCTCGTGGTCCCGGTGTGCGCCATGCTGGCGCCGTCCACGGAGACCGAGTTCGGAGCCCCCTCGCAGTAAGGGAGGACGCCGGGGACGATCTTGTTCAGGTGACCGAGGGTGAGGCTGCCGGTGTAGATGGAGCCAGCGGCGTCGTACACCACGCTGGTGGGGAACTGGAGGTTGGTGGCCATCGGGACGAGGCCAGCGCTCGTCAGCTTCGACACCTGCCCGCCGTTGGGGTTCCACCCGGCGGGCAGCTCGAAGGACGCGAACTGGGCCACCGCGATGTCCCCGTCGGTGGGGTCCACCGCGACGTCGGTGATCACCGAGAGCCCCGTGTACTCCACGGACAGGTTCCCCTGCGGGTCGACCCTGTAGAGCGTGGCCACGCCGGGGTTGAAGGGGAAGCCGGTCAGCGTGGAGATCAGGAGGTCGTCGCCGGCGCGCTCGAGGGCGGTGGGGACGGGGTCGGACTGGGGCGGCCCGATGCCTGAGTTGTTCGGGACCGACGGCAGGGTGACCAGGACACCGAAGGTGGCGGTGTTCTGGTCATAGGTCAGGATCGCGTTGGCGCCCGCGTCGAGGATGTAGAGCAGTCCGTTATCACCGAGCTCCAGGTCGAAGAGGTTGGGCTCGTTGGTGATGGTGAGCGAGAAGGTCTGAACATCGATGATGGTGGCGTCCGCGATGGTCATCGGCGGGGTGTTGAACGACCAGCCGATGCTCTGGGTGTCGAAGCGGAGGACGCCGTTCGAGCCGGGCTGGGGGCCGACGTTGCTCATGGCGACGTAGAGGACGCCGCTGTCATCGAACTTGGCCTGTGCGGCACCAAGGGGGAACCCCTCCGCGATCACGGCCGGGAGATCCGACACCACGACGTGGCTCTCACCGGTGTCGACGTTGAACGCTCGGATCGCGCCGTCGTCGTTGCCCGAGCCCGCCTCGGTGATCAGGATCCAGCCGGGCCCGAAGACGGATTCGTCGAGCCGGTCGATGTGCATGGGGCCGGCGAGCCCGGAGAGGGGAGTCTGGATCGACTGAGCGAGGGCGGTCTGAGGAAGGGCGACGGCCGAGAGGGCGAGCAGGGCAGCGGAAGTGGAACGCAGCATATTGAAGTCCGGGGAAGGGAAATGACTCTCCAGGAGTCGAGGTCGAGTGGCTTCAGGGCTCACCGCGCCGGACGTCTCCTGGACAAATATCGCAGCCCAGCTTAGCTCCCTCGGGCGGCCCAACGGCTCGCCTAGAAACTCCTAGGGGAAGTGCCCGGGTCCACCTGTGAGGGGACGAACTCGCCTGGGGTTGAGGGATTCCTCAGGTCGGGCCAGCGCGTTCGGCAGCGGTGACCCATCGCCTTGGGCACCGGTGGCATCGTGGAGTGGTGCGAGTTGAGCCCCCGGCGGCGTCCGGCTCGCGAGGAACCACTAGGGTGTGAGCGGCACCCCCATCCACGACGATGCCCATGAACGAACCCGATCTGCCTGCCGTACTCCTCGTGATCGGAGACGCCTCCGAGACGGTGGACACGCTCTATCCGCTCTATCGGCTCCAGGAGGCAGGACTCCGCCCCGTGGTGATCGCCCCTGAGCGGCGGACGTACCAGATGGTCCTGCACGAGGTCCGCCCCGGCTGGACCATCACCAAGGAGTGGGAGGGGTACCAGATCACCGCGGATCTGGCCTTCTCGGAGGTCGACCCCACCGAGTACCTCGGGATCTTCTTCAGCGGCGGGAGGGCCCCCGAGTACCTGCGCTACGACGAGGACCTCGTGAGGATCACGCGGCACTTCTTCTCGGCGGAGAAGCCCATCGCGAGCGTGTGCCACGGGGTGGAGATCCCGGCCTACGCGGGATGCGTGAAGGGGCGCCGCATGGCCACGGTGGCCAAGTGTCGGCACGACCTCGAGGTGGCGGGCGGGGTCTTCGTGGATGAGCCATGCGTCGTCGACGGCAACCTCGTGAGCGGCCGCACCTACCACGACCACGGCCACTACATCGGCCCCTGGATTCGCCTCCTCCTCGAGGCTGCGGGCAAGGACTGATCCGTCGATTGGGCGGCCCGGGGGCTCTGGCAGGGCACCCTGAGGAAGCGTGCTGCGGGAAGGGCGGCCGGTTTCAGCCCGGGCGGTGCGGCTGTCGATAGCACCGTCAACATGGCCCCGCGCAACCTGCCTGCCCGCTCCGTCGCCAACGACCCCGCCCCGCCGCTTCCCGTCGAGGCGGCGCCGCCCCGGGCCCCGCGCGCCCCGCTCCCGGACGAGGGCTCCCCGCCGCCGACCGTCGCTCCAGGGGACCTGCTGGCGATCCAGGACCCAGCGCCGAGCACGTCGCGGTCGGAGCAGAGGGCGGCCAGCCCGCGCTCGGGCGGCACCGGCTCCGGCTTCATCGTCGGGCCTCGCTACGACCTCTTCTTCTTCCTGCTGCCGCCGGTCCTCGCGCTCCTGGTGGGCGCGGCGATCTCCGGGACGACCCTCAGTGAGGGGGAGTTCGAGTTCCTCGGGGAGGACTTCTCGTGGGCCTCGCTGTTCATCGGCGTCTTCATCCACGCGCACCTGGTGGCGGTGTTCTTCCGCAGCCACGGGGATCCCCAGATCCGGCGTGTCTACCCGGCTCGCTTCCTCGCCGTGCCGGTGGTCCTCTACGGAGCCATGCTCGCCTCACCGTGGATCCTGATCTCGGTCTCGGTCATCGCCACCTTCTGGGACGTGTACCACTCGGGCATGCAGACCTTCGGGTTCGCGCGGATCTACGACATGAAGGCCGGCAACGACCGGGACGCCGGGCGCAGGCTGGATCAGCTCCTCAATCAGCTCCTCTACGCAGGGCCAATCCTCGGCGGGGTCACGATGATCGACCACTTCGAGGACTTCGAGGAATTCGAGGAGGTGGGGGCCACGGTGTTCAACGCGGTGCCGGCCTTCATGGAGGGGCACCAGGGCTGGTTCACCTGGTCCCTGGTGATCCTCGGCACGGCCTTCCTGGGTTACTACGTCGCTGCCTACGGGCGCCTGCGGCGCGAGGGCTACCGGGTCTCCATGCAGAAGACCTGGCTGCTCGCCAGCACCGGCCCCTGCTCGATCTACACCTGGGGCTTCAACAGCTTCGGGGAGGCCTTCTTCATCAT
>CAZEFP010000308.1:0-4856 GCA_964511565.1 uncultured Planctomycetaceae bacterium | reverse complement strand
CACCGCGACGACGTCCACGACAGGGTCATGCACAAGGATGTTTGCGATCCTAGTCTTCTTCGTGAGCAAGTGGATCTGTACGTAGCAGGTCCACCGTGCCAGTCATGGAGCACCATGGGGAAGCGCCACCCCTTCCCGAGCCTCAGCCCCGGCAAGACCGTGGCCGGCTGCGTGGCATCGCTGCTCGTCGGTATCGGCGCGGGGGCTGGCTTCGTCCTCTGCGGGGCGCTGGACGGCGCCCGGTTCGGGGTCGTCTCCGGGGTCATCCTCGGCCTGGTGGTGAACGTCACCGCGCAGGCGGGGGACCTCATGGAGAGCGGCTTCAAGCGCCGGGCTCAGGTCAAGGACTCCGGCACCACCTTCGGCCCCTCCGGCGGCATGCTCGATCTGGTCGACAGCCTCCTGCTCTCAGCGCCCCTCGTCGCCTTCCTCTGGCCGCTCCTCTTCGAGTTGCCCTGCTGACGGTCCCTGCACCTTGCCCGAACTCACCATCCCCCTGCGCTCCCACGAGGAAGCGATCCTCGTCCTCGGTCCCTACGACCGTTACGCCCGCCTGCTGCGGCAGGACCTCGACATCGAGATCTACGCCCGCGCGGGGAACCTCCGCCTCAAGGGCGCCGACGGCGGCATCCGCGCGGCCTCCGAACGGATCGAGCACCTGCTCGGCAAGGCCCGCAAGGGGCGCGACATGAGCGTCCGGGAGATCGAGGGCATCCTCCTCGACCGCGCCCCGGTGACGACCGAGAACGCGACCGTGGGCGGCGAGCGCCGCGGCGGTGCCAAGGACTCGGGCGGCGCCGGGACGCCGAGCTCAGGCTCGCGGTGGGGCGGTTCGCACCGTCCCGCGGTCGTGCGCTTCCGGCCGCGTCCGGTGGAACCGCGCAGCGAGAACCAGCGGCGTTACTTCGAGGCCATCGAGAAGAACGACCTCGTCTTCGGCCTCGGCCCCGCGGGGACGGGGAAGACCTACCTGGCGGTGGCGGCTGCGGTCCAGCGCCTCAGGCGCGGCAAGGTCCGTCGACTCATCATCACTCGACCGGTGGTCGAGGCTGGCGAGCACCTCGGGTTCTTGCCCGGGGACCTGCAGCAGAAGCTCAACCCCTACCTGCGGCCGATCTACGACGCCCTGCGGGACATGATCGAGGCCGACGACCTCGCGCGGATGGAGGAGGCGGGGATCATCGAGATCGCGCCCCTCGCCTACATGCGGGGGCGCACGCTCTCGAACGCCTTCGTGATCCTCGACGAGGGGCAGAACACGACGGCCTCGCAGATGAAGATGTTCCTGACGCGACTCGGTGAGGGATCGAGCATGGTCGTCACGGGCGATCCGTCACAGAACGACCTCCCGCGCAATCAACGCAGCGGCCTCGTGGACGGTGCGCGACGTCTCCGGGGCTTCGAGGGGGTTGGCTTCATCGAGTTCGAGGCGGCGGACGTGGTCCGGCATCCGCTGGTGGCTCAGATCGTCAGGGCCTACGACCGCGACGGGCGAGCCGAAGACGCCGCTGGCGGGTCCTCCGGGGGAGGGCCTGAGTGACCCGAGGGTCCGTCGTCTGGACGGTGCCGGAGGTCCCCGGGGAGCTCGACGAGTCCGGCGCGCTGGCGGCCCTCGGGGCCGCTCTCACCCACGGGGGGGAGCCCGAGCTCCGCGTGGACGTCATCTTCGTGGACGACGCGGAGCTCGCGCGGCTCCACGGGCAGTTCCTCGGTGACCCGACCCGCACGGACGTGATCACCTTCGACCTCCGGGACGAGGGAGTGCCCGATGAGCACGGCCCTGACGGAGAGATCTACGTGAGCGTCGAGCGGGCGCGAGAGGTCGCGGCGATGCGCGGAGCCTCCGTGGAGCGGGAGCAAGCGCTGTACGTGGTGCACGGCGCGCTACACCTGGTTGGCTTCGACGACCATGAGCCGGAGGACCGCGCGGCGATGCGGTCCGCAGAGGCCGTGGTGATGGAGCGTCTCGGCTACGCCGAGGACCGGGGCGAGCACGAGGTCTGACGCGCTTCGGCGTGCTGTCGGCGGGACGCGAAGCCGCCTGCCGGGGGATTTCGATCCAAAAAAATGAGCGTCCCTCCGGCGGGGATGGACCCTGGCCAAAAGGGCGCCATGGGGGCGCTAGGTGCCGATTGGAGGCGTTTCTCGGGTAGGGGGTACCGCGCCAGGATGACGCGCTCGAGGGCGCTGGCAGAGGAACTGTTGAACGGGCTGGTCTCGTATCGGTACCTACTACTCAGAGAGTGCACCTCGCGCCTTCGCGCGGCGACACGGCGGACCGCCCGGTGGCCTCTCAGAACCCGTACATCACTCGACTTGGCGCCCCAATCCGACCCCTCCTCTGAGCCTGGCTCGTCCCCCGCGACGCCCGGCGGCCCCGCGTCCCCTGCGGATGCCGAGGCCGAGCTGATCGACGTGCTGTGGGCTGCCTTCAGGGCGGAGCCGGGAGACGAGACGCGGAACGCCCTCGTCGAGCACTACCAGCCCCTCATCAAGCAGATCGTCCGCCGATTCGGCGCGCGGCTTCCTCGGACCGTGGACCGTGGCGACCTCATGACGGCCGGGAACGTGGGCCTCATCAGCGCCGTGAAGGGCTTCGATCCGGATCGAGGCGTACGGTTCGAGTCCTACTGCGAGCTCCGCGTGAAGGGCGCCCTGCTGGACGAGCTGCGCTCCCAGGACTGGCTGCCCCGCCCGTGGCGCCAGAAGATCGAGCAGCAGAAGCGCACCGTCGAGCAGCTTCGCCGCGAGTGGGGGAGGAACCCCAACGACAGCGAGGTCGCCTCGGCCATGGGCTTCGACCTCGACGTTTACCAGCAGACCTTCGGCGTCGGTCTTCCCGGGACCCCGAGCGGCTCGATGCCGGCGGACGACGGCGGAGAGGACGGTAGCGGGGCCAGCCCGCTGGACATCGTCCAGGACCAGGGCGTCGACGCGCCCGGCGAACGCCTCTCACGCGATGAGCTCATGAAGCTGGTCTCCCAGCGCATGTCGGATCAAGAGCGCCGCATCGTCTACCTGAAGTACTGGGAGGAGCTCCCCATGCGGGAGATCGGTGACCTCACCGGGCTCTCCGAGTCGCGGGTCTGCAAGATCCACACCCGGCTGATCGAGCGCCTGCAGGACCGCTTCCGCGCTCACGAGGCCGACACGCTCGTCTGACGGGCGGCGAACCGTCGGCGCAAGAGAGAGGGCCCGGACCCTCTCGGATCCGAGCCCTCCCAGGACTCCCGGTCTCGAACCACGAGGGCTCTCCGGGAACGCAATCGGGCGCGATCAGATCGCGTCCGACCCCCTTGCGTCCCGAACGACGGAAACCGCCGGACCGAGGTGCGGATGCGACGGAAGGGTCCCCAACCTCCCGACGTCGCACGACTCCTTTACATCGACACCCGAGCACGCCGTCCCCACGACGGCCCAGGATCCGCTCCTCCTCACAGAGGGCGTCCGTGTCCCCACACGGGCGCCTTCCACCCAACGCCGCCCCTGGCCGAAGCCTTCGGGCGGCGAGAGTTCCATGGATCCGCGGCGGTCCCAGGCGCAGAAGACCGGTGACGCAGCGCTGGCCCGCCCCTGGAGGAGGCGCGGTTGAGGCGGCGTGCGGTCGGTACGAGGCATGGGAGCTGCTGGATCTGGCGGGTCCCGTGCGAGCTCCACCCCGACGCGGAGGAAACCGTCCCGGGGCCGGCCGAAACCGACCCCGGTCCGGAGGGCAGATGAGGAACGGTTGTTCCTGATCCGACCCGCGGTCCTCAGTCCGAGGCGAAACCGTTGCGGGTTCCGCGGCGCTCCTCGGACGACGATCCCGAAGGGTCGGGCGGTCGACATTCGGAAGCTCGGCTGCCCGCGAGGGGCCCGTGGCTTTGCGTCCCGGACTCGCGTCCGGTTTGCCTTTGTCGTGTCGCCTTTGGAGCCCCACAGGATATCCAGGAAGTTGCAATTGGCAAATCGAGGCCAGGGATTGGGCCCGGAAACGTTTTCCAGCCGCTCCCATGTGTGTGGATAGCATGGGGTTACAGACCGCGGGGGCCTCCGCAGCCCGGGGAGGATTGGGCCCCGACCGCGCGCCACGCACAATCTCGCCCCCGCTCCGCGCCGTCCCCCCAGACACCCCTCCGAACGTGATCTCCCTCCTCAGCTCTGCCCTCGCGGCAACCGCCTCCGTGGCCCCCCTGACCCTCTCCGTCCCGGTGGCGCAGGAAGGCCCCGACGGAGCGTCGGCGCGGCCGAGGCTGGTCGTCCTGTTGTCCGTGGATCAGATGATCCCGGAGCAGCTGACGCGCCTTCGACCGGCGTTCACCGGGGGCTTCGCGCGGCTGCTCGCCGAGGGAACGGTCTTCGACGCGGCGACGCTCGACTACGCGAGGACCGAGACCGGCGCGGGCCACACCACGCTCTCCACGGGGTGCTTGCCGAGGAGCCACGGCATCGTCGGCAACGGCTTCTTCGACCGGGAAGCGGGGCGCTTCCAGTACTGCGTCGAGGACGGCGAGGTGGCCTCCATGACCTCCGGCGGGAGGGTGGAGGCGCCGAAGACGGGCGCGGGCGCGGGCCAAGGGCGGCGCTCCCCGCGCAACCTGGCTCGCCCGACCCTCGGCGAGTACCTCCAGGCCCAGATTCCCGGCGCCAAGGTCGCCTCGGTCTCGGCGAAGGACCGCGCGGCCATCGGCATGGGAGGGCGGTCGGATGGGCCCGTGCTCTGGTGGGACAAGCTGGGCGCGGGCTTCGTGACCTCCACCTGGTACGCGGATTCACTGCCGAGCTGGGTCAACGACTGGAACGCGACCTGGCTGGAGCGCGCGGGCGGATGGGAGTGGGCGCCCGCGCTCCCCGACGACGTCGACACCCTCGGGACC
>CAZEFP010000307.1:0-4860 GCA_964511565.1 uncultured Planctomycetaceae bacterium | reverse complement strand
CGGGGCGGCGACCCGCTCGTCGCGGGCGCCCGCCCGCGCCCCTCAGGCCAGGGGCGCGTCGGCGCGGGCGGGGTCGTGCTCGATGCCCAGCCACTTCTCGAGGCCCATGCGCGCCGCGTAGATCAGCGGCGTGTCGATGACCGCCAGCACCACCTTGACCACGTAGTTGGCCGCGATGATGGCCATGATCGGCCCCCACTCGAGGCCCAGCCCGAAGCGCAGGAAGATCGAGTTGACGATGCTCGTGTCCACGAGCTGGCTGATCCAGGTGGAGCCGTTGTTGCGGAGCCAAAGGTGCTTGCCGCCGGTGACCCTCCACCAGAAGTGGTAGAGCTTCACGTCGAAGAGCTGCGCGACCAGGTAGGCCGTCATCGACGAGGCCAGCAGGATGCCCGGCGAGGAGAAGGTCGCGTGGAACGCGTTCTGCATGCCGTTGTGATCCTCGAAGCCGAAGCCCTCCACCATCCAGATCGGCGAGGGGGGCAGGTGGATCGCGAGCTGGAGGATCCCGAGCATCAGGAAGCTCATGAGGAAGCCTGCCCAGACCATGAAGCGCGCCCGCTGGTGGCCCCAGATCTCGGCGACGGTGTCGGTCAGGAGGAAGGTCACCGGGTAGGTGATGATCCCCGACGTCAACGTCACGGTCGGGCCGCCGGCGAGCCCCTCGAGGAAGCCAGGGACCGGGAGCTGGAAGAGCTTGGTCCCGATGACGTTCGTGAGCACGAGGGTCACCACGAACAGCGAGGAGAGGGCCGCGAAGGTGGCCTCAGCACGCGTGAAGCTACTGGGCGCCCCGGGCTCGGCGGCGGATGATGATCTGACCTCCATATCCGGCATTCTGCGCGTTCCCCGCCGCCGGTTGGTAATCTCTCGGCCCGTTTCGGCGCCCCATGCGCCGCTGCGACAGAGCACCATGCAGGTCATCGAACAGCTGAAGAAGATGAAGGAGGAGCGTTTCCTCCAGATCTACGAGTCACTCGCGCAGGACGGCTTCGGCCCGCTGGACGGGGAGGTCGCCCAGGCCCTCAAGTTCCGGCCCCACGCGATCCGCAAGCTCCCCCTCGCGAAGCGGTCCAAGACGGCCCACTCCCTCCTGGTGCGTGGCGCCAACGCGGAGCTCTGCTACGAGCTCTTCGGCAGCTACCTCATGAAGAACGCGAAGGACATCGTCACCGACTTCCTCGACGGCACCGGCGTCGAGCACGAGGACGGGATGATCAAGAGCGTCGAGGAGTCCAAGCCTGCCGCGGACAAGATCTCGAGCACGGTCGCCGACCTCGACGGCAAGTACGACCCCGCGGACGTGACGCTCTACCTCGCGCTGGCCGCGGAGCAGTGGCCCGGCGTCCCCGAGGTCGACTCGGTCTGGCGCATGCGCCCCTGAGCGCAGGCGGGACCCATGCGGACCGCGGACGCCCTCGCCGGCCTCCACGCCGACCTGGAGCGGCACCGGGAGGTGACGCTCCAGCGATGGAGGGCCGAGCCCGACGTCGCGCTGGAGCGCCGTCCCTCGGCCAAGCGCTGGAGCGCCGCCGACTGCCTCGAGCACATCGGGCGGGCCAACGACATGTACCTCCGGCACATGGAGCGGGCGGTGGAGCGCGCGGAGCAGCAGGGAAGAGCCCCGGTGGACGAGTACCGCCCCGGAGCGCTGGGACGCCGCCTCTGCGCGGCCCTCGCCCCCGGCGCCCGACCGCAGCGAGGCGGCCCCGGGAAGATTCGCTTCAAGGGGCCGACCCTGCGGCGCTACGACCCGCTACGGGACCCCGAGCGGATCCCGGTGGCTGCGACCATCCAGCGCTACGGCGCGCAGCTCGATCGCATGGTGAGACTCCTCGAGCGCTGCGAGGGGATCGACCTCCACGCGCGCTCGAACACGCTCCTCGGGCCGTTCCTGCGGCTGCGCCTGGGGGACATGTGGTCCTACCTGGTGGCCCACACCGACCGCCACCTCGAGCAGGGGCGGCGCGCCCTGGAGATGGCGCGGGACGCTGGCTGATCGATGGCGCCAGCGGCGGCCCCCGGCGCTAGTCTGTGGGACCCATGGTCCTCCCCCGCCTCGCCCTCGCCGCCGCCGCAGTGGTCGCCGCTGCGACCGCGGTCCACGTGGGTACCGCGACCCCCCCCACGGCCCCGCTCCCCGCGGGCCTCGCGGTCTCGGCCCGGCCCGCGCCGAAGAGCGTCACCGAGCTCTACGAGCTGCACTGCGCCCAGTGCCACGGGGAGAAGGGCGACGGGAACGGGGTCACCGAGCTCGAGCGGCCGGCCCGGAGCTTCGTCGAGGGGGGATACATCTACGGCAACACCATCGCCGCGGTGACCCGCACGCTCCGCAAGGGGATCCCAGGCTCGGCCATGCCGTCCTTCGCGGACTCCCTGACCGAGCACGAGCGGAGCCAGCTCGCTCGCCACGTGCTGTCCCTGGGGCCGGAGGGCACGGCCCCCTCGGCCGAGGCGTGCCTGGTGGCGCCCGCCGAGCAGGCCGAGGTCCTCGACGGCCCGCTGATGATCCCCGGCGTCGCCGCCAGCGCGCCCGTGGGAGACGTGGGGCTGCACCCGAGCCGACTCGTCGTGTTCCCGGACGGCCCCTCCATCCAATTCACCAGGGGCAGCTGGGACGTGGTGGCGCTTCGCGCCCAGGGCCCGGTCTCGCGGGACGACTGGCGCCGAGGGGGCCGTTCGATCACCGCTCGCGGGGAGGTGCTCTGGCAGCCCCCCTCGCCGGAGGCGCTCGACCCCGGCGCCCTCGTCGTCCACTCAGACGGGGCCGCGCTCCCGAAGCGGCTGCGAAGGACCGAGCTCCATGAGCGCCGCATCGTCCAGTACTTCAGCGTCGAGGCGCCCACGGGCGAGGCCCGGGTGGAGGAGCAGGTGACCACGGTCACCGCTGGCGGCGACACGCTGATCCTGCGCGACCTCGCGCTCTCTGGCGACGAGTCCGTCACCTTCCCGGACGTCCGAGGGCCAGGCGACCAGCGTCGCTCACCGGGCTCCGGCGACGCCCTCCGCGTCAGCTCTGGCGGCGCCGGGTACACGGTGGTCGACACGCGCCCCGAGTCGGCGCCCGGTCCGCGGCGGCGAGCCATCCTCTACCACCCTCGCTCCGGGCCGTTGGACCACGCCGAGGCCCGCTCCATCGTCCGGAGCTTCCGGGGCGCCGGCCGGTGATCCGAGGCTCCCAGATCCTCCGCGGGCTCGCGCTCGCTTCGGCGCTCCTCTCGACTCCAGCCTGCAAGGTGCCCGACCTCCTGGAGCGAGCCCGGAGCCCCAGCGACGCGAACCTCGAGCCTCCCCCCACCGACGCGGTCCCGGCAGGGCCGGAGTCCGTCGACGTGGAGGACGGGGCGGACTGGATCCAGCTGGTCTCCGGGGAGTGGCTGCGTGGAGAGCTCCTCCGCGTCCGGGACGACAACCTCGACTTCGACAGCGACAAGCTCGACCTGCAGACCTTCGACCGGGACGACGTCACGCGGATCCACTCGGCGCAGACCGACTTCGTGGTGACCGATGACAACCGGGTCTTCGCCGGGCGGCTGGTCGTGGACAATCAGAAGGTCTGGGTGGTCGGCGACCGGACGGTGCAGATCGACCGGTCGGAGCTGCTCGCCGTCGTGGCGGCGGGGGACAGCGATAAGGGGCGCCTCTCGGGCAGCATCAACCTGGGGTTCGCGGCTCGCTCGGGGAACACCGACCAGGTGGACCTCACGGGAGGCGCGAGCGTGCTCCTCGAACGAGCCCGGTCCAGGGCCCAGGCGAAGTACTCCGGCGTGATCAGCACGGTCCAGGACGTGGAGACCGCCAACAACCACCGCCTGACCTCGACCCTCGACCTCTACCTGACCGAGCGGACCTTCGTGACCGTCCCGGGCATCGAGCTCTACCGGGACAAGATCCAGAACATCGACCTCCGCACACGACCCTACGCGGCGCTCGGCTACAAGGTCATCGACACCCTCGACCAGAAGCTCCGGGTGAGCGCCGGGCCCGCGTACCAGAGCACGCGGCTCGACGCGGGGGCGACGAGCATGAGCTCCACCGACGACACGCTCGCCGGCGTGCTCTCCAGCGACTTCGACTGGGACATCACGGGTGACATCGAGCTGACCTGGAGCTACAGCCTGACGGTGCCCTTCCCGGATACCGCGCAGAACAACCACAACATGGTGACCTCGCTCTCCGTCGACCTGACCGACGACCTCGAGCTCGACGTGTCGTTCGTCTGGGACCGCGTCAACCGCCCCGCCGCCAACGCCAGCGGAGTGGTCCCGCTGCCGAACGACTTCAGGACCACGGTCGGCGTCAACTGGACCTTCTGACGGTCCGGCCTACTTCTCGCGCTCGAGGAAGTGACCGTCGCGGGTGTCCACGCGGATGCGCGTCCCGATCTCCACGTAGGAGGGCACCTGCACCTTGAGCCCCGTGGAGCAGACCGCCGGCTTGAGCTGGGCCTGGGCGGTGGCTCCCTTGATCGAGGGGTCGCACTCCACCACGTCGAGGGCGACGCTCAGGGGGAGTTGGATCGAGACCACCAGGCCGTCGATCAGCACCGCCTGGATCCCCTCCATCCCGTCGCTGATGTAGAGCTCGTCCCCCGCCATCTCGTCCAGGCCGAGGTCGAACTGCTCGTAGGACTCGTCGTCCATGAAGTACCAGCGCTTGCCGTCGTTGTAGAGGTACGACGCGCCGTGACGCTCGAGGTCCACCTCGGAGAACTTGTCGCCGCTGCGGATCGTGTCGTTGTAGATCTGCCCCGTCTTCAGGTTCCGGAACTTGGTCTTGAAGATGGTGTTGCCGCCGCGGGCGGTAGGCGTCGACACGGTGTAGTCGACGATGATGCACGGCTCGTCGCGGTGGACGACG
>CAZEFP010000306.1:0-4904 GCA_964511565.1 uncultured Planctomycetaceae bacterium | reverse complement strand
GACCAGCCCCCGGGCCACTACACCCGCTACGGGAGCGTGTGGCCGCGGCTCGACGAGATCGACGACCAGTTCGTGATCATGGGCTCGGGTGACGCCCTCACCCTGCGCTTCGACGCCTCCAAGCTGCCGCCGGTGCCCGAGGGCCACGTGCGGGACTACCTCGTGTTCCTCGACGGCTGGGCCAAGGACCGGGACCACAACACCTACGAGGCCCTCGAGGTCGAGCCGCTCCCATTCCACGCCATGAGCGGCTACCCCTACCCCGACTCCGAGTCCTTCCCCGATACCCCCGAGCACCGCGCCTGGCGGGCGGAGTGGAACACCCGCCCCGCCCACCGCTGGGTCGTCCCCATGGCCCCCGCCCTCGAGGCCGACTGGGTGCACGCCATGGTTGGGCTCGGGGCGGACCGTTGAGGGCGCCTCGGGCGACCGCCCTCCTCCACCCGCTGGCGGGGGCGGCCGCACCCGCGGCCCTGGCCGTGCTCTCCGCCTGCGGAGCGATCTCGTCAGCTCCTGATCGAGCGGCCCCCGGAGCGCCTGGCGCGCCGACGGGGAGCGCCGGAGCCCGCCTCGCGCACCGCTGGGACGTCCCGCCTGCGAGCCGCGTCCTCATGGTGGGCAACAGCTTCACCTTCTGGAACGGAGGCCTCTGGAGGCCGCTCGCCGGCGCCCTCAGCAGCGAGGAGCGCGAGGTCGCGGTGGAGCCGTGCGTCCAGGGTGGCGCCTCCCTGGAGACGCACTGGCATCGAGAGGAGGTGTTCGAACGGATCGAGGCCGGCGAAGCGGACGTCGTCGTCCTCCAGGGGGACATCCCAGAGTCCACCGTGGCCTCGTTCGAGGAGCACGCCGGCAAGCTCGTCGAACTGGTCCGCGATGCGGGCGCCCGCCCGGTCCTCTTCATGACCTGGGACTACGAGCGGCTGGGATGGCTCTCGTTGGAAGAGATCGTGGCCGCCCACCGGAGCGTGGCGTTGGCGCAGGACGTCCAGCTCGTGCCGGTCGGGGAGGCCTTCGGGATCGCACGGCGCGAGCGGCCCGACCTGGACCTGTACGCGGCCGACCGAGAGCACCCGAGCCAGGCGGGCAGCTTCCTCGCGCTCGTCATGCTGGCCCTCAGCCTCGGCGCCGACGACCCGGAGGCCATCGCGCTGCCCCGCCGCTGGAGGCGGCTCACCCCGGAGGACGTCGCGTACCTGCGCGACCTCGGCAGGCGCACCTGCGAGGCGGAGGTCCATCTCGCAAGCGAGCTCGCTGGCATCGAGGCCTTATGTCCCGACTGAGCCGGCCAGGAGCTGAGGCGTCGCTCGGAGCGGTCCGTTGGCGAGATTCAAGGTGCGCTGCTACGGTCGTACGGCTCCCGTCTCCCCTTCCACGTCGACCATGCGCCGCCCGCTCACCATTCTCGCCCTCGCCACCCTGACCGTCTCCGGAGCCTTTGCTCAGGGAGCCGACGACTGCGCCAACGCGCAGCCCATCACGGGGCTGGGCCCGCACCCCTTCGACAACACCACCGCGACCCCGACGCAAGGGCTCTCCGACTGCAACGGGCTGCCTGTCCGCAAGGACGTCTGGTTCCTGTGGACCGCGCCCAACACCGCGCGAGTGACCGTGGAGGTCTGCGGCCAGACCACCCTGGAGACGCGGGTGGCGGTCTACGACGGTAACGACTGCAACAACCTGGCCCAGCTGACCTGCTCCGCGATCGACTGCAATGCGGGGTCCACCGTGCGCTTCTCCGCCACCGCGGGGCAGGAGTACCTGATCCGCTTCGGCTCCCGCTCGGTCGGCACCACGGGGACCGGCACGTTCACGTTGTCCGAGTACATCCCGGCCCGGAACCCCAACAACGGTCGCTACTACGAGGTCGTCGACGACAGACTCTCCTGGATCCAGGCCCGCGACCGCGCCGCCAACCTCACCTGGCTCGGGCAACCTGGCCGGCTCGCCGTCCTCTCCAATCAGGCGGACCTCGACTGGGTCATCAACAACCTCTCCGTGGGGCGGCCGTGGATCGGGCTGTTCCAGGACACGAACCACCCGCAGTACTCCGAACCGTCCGGCGGGTGGGTCTGGCTGGACGGGACGGACGCGACCTTCACGAACTGGGCCCCGGGCGAGCCCAACAACATCGCCGCCGGTGGCGGCGCCGAGGACTACGCCGAGATGTACGGCAACGGGCAGTGGAACGACGCGGAGGAGAACCACCCCAACACCACCCACTACCTCGTGGAGTACGGGGACGGCGGATTCGGCTCCAACTTCTGCACCGCCAACGCCAACTCGACGGGGATCGTGAGCTCCATGTCCGCCAGCGGCTCCATCACGGTGGCTGACAACAACCTGAGCCTCAGCGCGATCGGCCTGCCCAGCAACAGCTTCGGCTTCTTCATCACCTCCCGCACCCAGGGCTTCGCGGGCAACCCGGGCGGATCCCAGGGCAACCTCTGCCTCGGCGGCTCCATCGGCCGCTTCCAGCAGCAGATCGTCAACAGCGGCGCGACCGGCTCCTTCTCGATCCAGGCGGACCTCACCGCGTTCCCCGACCCCGCCCAGGGCACCGTGGGCGTCCTCCCCGGCGACACCTGGAACTTCCAGGCCTGGCACCGCGACGCCGTGGGTGGCACGACGACCTCCAACTTCACGGACGGTCTCGAGATCACCTTCCAGTGATCTGGCGACGCTGCGGTGCAAGCCCCCACCCACCGGCAGCAGCCCCGCCGCGGGCCCAAAACAGGCGGAATACGGGACTGATAGAAGCGAGGAGTACCGAATAAGGGTATACCCGCATCACGCCTCCTGCGTCGTCGTGGGTGGCCGGCACGTCCCCTGAAACACGGGGTCGACCGGCGCTCGCCACCGCTTCCCCACACCCCGCCCAAGATGCTCAGGACCCTGCCGACCCTGCTGATCGCCACCTCGACCTTGACCATGAGCTTCGGGCAGGGCGCCGACGACTGCGCCAACGCCCAGGTCATCTCCGGGACGGGCCCCCACGCCTTCGACAACACCGCCGCGACCACCTCTCCCGGCCTCTCGGACTGCAACGGCGTCCCGGTGCACTCCGACGTCTGGTTCCGCTGGACCGCCCCGAGCACCGCCCGGGTGACCGTGGAGGCCTGCGGGTTGACCAGCCTCGCGACCCGCGCCGCGGTCTACCAGGGAACGGACTGCGGCAACCTCGTCCAGCTGACCTGCGCGGCGTCCTCATGCCCCTCGCACACCGCCGTCCGCTTCCAGGCCGCCGCTGGCGCGGAGTACCTCATTCGATTCGGGTCCCAGACCGCCGGCGAGACGGGCACGGGGAGCTTCATGCTCGAGCTCGCGATCCCGACGCTCAACCCGAACAACGGTAGCTACTACGAGATCTTCGAGGATCGGCGCTCCTGGACCGACGCCCGAGGTCGGGCCGAGGCCCTCCAGTGGATCGGTCGGGACGGGCACCTCGTGATCTTCAACGACCAGCGGGAGGTCGAGTGGGTCGCCCGTGAATTCCCCGGCACCCGCCCCTGGATCGGGCTCTATCAGGACACCTCCCATCCCAGCTACTCCGAGCCCGGCGGCGGCTGGGTCTGGGTGGACGGGAGCGAGCTCACCTACTCCAACTGGATCCCCGGTGAGCCCAACAACACCAGCCTCGGCGGCGCGCCCGAGGGGTTCGCGGAGATGCTCCCCGGCGGCGCGTGGAACGACGCCGAGGACGACCACCTCTTCACCACGCACTTCCTGGTGGAGTACTCCGGCGGCGATCTCGGCACCAACTTCTGCGCGGCGGCTCCGAACTCCACCGGCGCCATTGGCTCCATGAGCTCCCAGGGGTCCCCCGAGGTAGCCACCAACCAGTTCCAGCTGACCGCGTCCTCGCTCCCGCAGCACAGCTTCGGCGTCTTCCTCGCCTCCCAGAGCCCGGGCTTCACCGTCGCGCCGGGTGGGTCCCAGGGCAACCTCTGCCTGAGCACCAACCACGGCCGCTTCTCCCAGCAGGTGATGGCCAGCGGGCACTTTGGCACCTTCACGATCCTCACCGACACGACGGGGTTCCCCACCACCGCCGGCGGGAGCGTCGCGGTGGTTCCGGGTGAGACCTGGTACTTCCAGGCCTGGCACCGGGATCTTGTGGGCGGGACCGCCACCACCAACTTCACCGACGGGCTCGAGGTCACTTTCCAGTGACCCTGCGCCGGCCGTCCACTGGACCGCCGCCCCCAGGAATCCCCGCGGCCCCGCCTCCGGTTCACCGGGGGCGGGGCCGCGGGACATCCCGGTGCCCCGGACGTGCTCACCGGGAGGATCCCTGACCGGGCGGCGGCGCGCCATCGGAGCCGATGTTGGATCTGGCTACGATTTGCCCCACGCCCCGGCACACCTCGCACGGCCGGGCGTCCTTCCCTTCGCCAACGCGCCCATGAATCGCTGCTCGCTCGCGCCGCTCGCCGTCGCCCTTGGCCTCCTGGCCGGCTCCTGTTCGTCCCCGCCGCCCTCCACCGCTCTCTTGTTCCAGGAGCGACTCGCCGCCTCGTCCCTGGCCCGTGGCGAGGCCATGGATGCCGTCGTCGAGCGGACCTCGATCCCCGGCGTCGTGGTGGGCACGATCACCCGTGACGGCGCGGAGGAGTTCCTGTCCCACGGGGTGCATGGCGTCGGCGACTCGACGCCCATGTCCCCCGACAGCATCTTCGAGATCCAGTCGATGACGAAGGCGATCACCGCGACGGCGGCGCTGCAGCTCGTCGAGCAGGGGCGGATCGGGCTGGATGATCCGCTCGAGGAGGTCATGCCGGAGCTGCGCCAGATCCAGATCCTCGGGGAGGATGGGAGCAGGCGCCCTCCGGTCCGCCCCGTGACCCTCCGTGATCTGCTGCGGCACACGTCCGGCTTCGCCTACTTCTCCACGAGCCCGGCGATCC
>CAZEFP010000305.1:0-4909 GCA_964511565.1 uncultured Planctomycetaceae bacterium | reverse complement strand
CGGCTCGGTCTACCTCCTCGGATGGACCGGCGGCTACGTGTTGCTGGCGCTGCTCCTCGCGCCGTACCTGCGCCGCTTCGGGAAGTTCACCGGCCCCGACTTCATCGGCGACCGCTACTACAGCCGCACGGCCCGCCTCGTGGCCGTGATCGCGGCGCTGTTCGTCTCCTTCACCTACGTCGCGGGCCAGATGCGCGGCGTGGGCGTCGTCTTCTCGCGCTTCCTCGAGGTGCCCGTCAACACCGGCGTGATCATCGGGATGGCCATCGTCTTCCTGTACGCGGTCCTCGGCGGGATGAAGGGCATCACCTACACCCAGGTCGCCCAGTACTGCGTCCTCATCACGGCCTTCCTCGTCCCCGCGATCTTCCTGTCCATCGTCAGCACGGGGGACGTGATCCCCCAGCTCGGGTTCGGCGGCGACGCCGTGGGGACCGGGACCTCGCTCCTCGCCAAGCTCGACGGGCTGCACGCGGAGCTCGGCTTCGACGCGTACACGAGCGGGAGCAAGTCCACGCTGGACGTCTTCTGCATCACCATGGCGCTGATGGTCGGCACGGCGGGGCTCCCCCACGTGATCGTCCGCTTCTACACGGTGCCCCGGGTGCGCGACGCCAGGGTGTCCGCCTTCTGGGCGCTGCTGTTCATCGCGATCCTCTACACGGCCGCCCCCGCCGTCGCGGCCTTCTCCCGCACGAACCTGATCGAGTCCGTGGAGGGCGCTCCCTACCGCGCGACCGCCGCCGCCGAGGGTGAGACCCCCCTGCCGGACTGGTTCAAGAACTGGGAGGACACCGACCTGATCGCCTGGATCGACAAGAACGCCGACGGCCGCGTCCAGTACCGCCCCGGCCCCGCCTTCGAGGCCCTGCCGGGGCAGGCCAAGGTGATGCCGATCTTCACCCAGGCCCCCGGCGACCCGCTCGGGCGCGGGGAGCACGGCGAGCGGCTGCTCCAGAACCCGCCCACCGCCAACGAGAACGAGCTGTACGTCGACCGGGACATCATGGTCCTCGCCGCCCCGGAGATCGCGGCGCTGCCCAACTGGGTCATCGCGCTCGTCGCCGCCGGCGGCCTCGCCGCGGCCCTCTCCACCGCCGCAGGGCTGCTGCTCGTGGTCTCGTCCGCGGTGAGCCACGACCTCCTCAAGCGGGGCTTCGCCCGCAACCTCTCCGAGCGGGGCGAGCTCATCGCCGCCCGCAGCGCCGCCGCCGTGGCGGTGGTCGTGGCCGGCATCCTGGGCATCCACCCGCCGGGCTTCGTGGCCCAGGTGGTCGCCTTCGCCTTCGGGCTCGCGGCCTCCTCCTTCTTCCCGGCCATCGTCCTCGGCATCTTCTGGAAACGGACGAACCGAGCGGGCGCGGTCCTCGGGATGATCGCTGGCCTGGGCTTCACGATTTCCTACATCGTCTACTTCAAGTTCCTGGGGGGTACGAAGGACCAGCTGTGGTTCGGCATCTCCCCCGAGGGCATCGGAGCCCTCGGCGTGCTCGTGAACACCGTGGTGACGGTCGGCGTCACCCTCGTCACACCCGCCCCTCCTGCGGAGGTAACGACGCTGGTGGAGTCGATCCGCGCGCCGCGCCGCGACTCCGGTGTCCGGGCCTCCTGAGCCCGGGCCTCCTGAGCCCGGGCGCCAGACCCTGCTCCCATAGTCCGCCCGGCCGCGCCGGGCGGCGCTAACCTGTGCGCCGGCGCGAGGGCGCCGGCGAAGGTGGTGGAAGCAGCGCAGGAACCCAGGGACGCGGAGACGCGGCACCAGCCGATCCACCGGCGCGCGCTCGGGTTCCTGTGGCGCTGGCTCCGCCGCGGGACGCTCGCCGTCCTGCTCCTCGCCCTCACGGCCGCCGCCCTGTACCTCACCCGGGACCGGACGCTCCACCCGCTCCTGGTCCGCTTCACGCCCACCCTGACCCGGGCGCTCACGCCCTTCGAGGTCACCGTGGAGGCCATCGACGGGGACTGGAGGAGCCAGCTGAACGTGACGGGGGTGCTGGTCCGCCCGCTCGAGGCCGAGGGCCCCCTGCGTCAGGCGCGCGTCGAAACCCTCGGCGTCACCGGGGACCTCCTGCGCGCGGTGCGCCGCGCTGACCTCGGCGCGCTGACCCTGGTGACCATCGGCGGGCCGGATGTCGAGGTCGACACCACGGCCCTCGGGGAGGATGCGACGGAGTCGGAGGGCGCTCCGCTCCCCGCGCTGCCACCCTTCAGGGTCACCGACGGGCGCCTGCAGGTGGTCACCTTGGACGATGTGATCGAGGTGACGACCCTCGAGGTCCAGGGCGGCGGAGACGGGGGACCGCTGGATGTCGAGGGCCGGGCCGCGGCCAACGCGTGGACAGCCGCCGTCCGGGCGCGCATCGGGCTCGCGGCGGACGGGCTCCGGTTCGAAGGCGACCTCCTCGAAGGCCGCGTCCAGGACCTCGAGCTCTCGGCGGATCGCCTCGCCGGAGACCTGCGGGGCGGCGATCTCTCCCTGAGGGATGGGCGGATCCAGGTCGGCGCGAATCGGATCAGCCTCGACGACGTCGTGCTGGCCCTCGACGGCCCGGGCGGCGTCACGGTCGGGGGGCTCGTGGGCCTCGAGGTGCCCCGCCTCGATGAGCTGGAGGCCACCCTGCGCGCCGTGCGCGGGGAAGCGCTGGACGGGCCCGAGACCCCAGCTCCGTCGTTCTTCGGCGCGGTGCGCGGGACGGCGGCGCTGAGCCCTGCCCCCGGACAGGTCGCCACCGGTGCGCTCAAGCTGACGGGCGAGGACATCGTCATCGCCGGCCTCAGGCTCGGCGCCGTCGAGGCCGAGTTCCTCGCCAGCGACGAGCGGCTCGAGATCACCGCCTTGCGTGCCATCGACCCCGGGCGAGTTGCCATCGAGGGGCGCGGCGACCTCGACCTCACCTCCCAGGCGCTCGAAGACGTGACGCTCAGCGTGCGCATGGAGGAACCGAGGATCTTCCTGCCGGAGGCGGACTTCATCGGCCAGCTCGCCGTCGACCTGCGCCTCTCCGGCCCGATCGACGCCCCCGAGGGCGCCATTCGCGCAGAGGCCGCCCAGCTCTCGATCGAAGGTGAGAACGTCGGCTCCCTCGCCGTCGAGGGGACGTTCGACGGTGGCGACCTCGACATCACGCGGCTCAACGTCTCCACCGACGAGGGAGAGATCGTCGCGGGCGGGACGGTCCAGCTCCCCCTGGACGGCGAGGAGCTGGCGGTCGAGGTGCGGACCCTCTCCCTGAGCCGGGGCACGGCTCACCTGGACCTCGCCGGGCCGACCACCGTGCGCTTCGAGGGGGACGGCGTGCAGGTGGAGGACGTGCGACTCGAGGGCCCCCTCGGAGCCCTCACGGTCTGGGCCCAGATCGGCGGGCCGCAAGGGATTCGGGTGGGGGCCACCGCCGAGGGCTTCCAGGTCGATGCCGCCCTCGAAGGGATGCTCGAAGGGAGCGGTCGGGTCGGCGCCCTCGACGGCGAGGTCTTCTTCCAGCGCTCCCCCCTGCGAGCCGAGGTCAACGCCACCCTGAGCGGCGCACGGATCGCGGGGGTCGAGGAGCCCGTGGCGGCCCGCGTCGACGCCACCTGGGAAGGGGGCGTCCTGGAGTTGAAGGAGGTCACCGCGAGCCTCCCGCACGTGACCCTCGACCTGAGCGGAGGCGCGCCCGTCGATCTCGGGGACGACGGCGGCGGGCCCCTCGGGGACGGGCCCGTCCGACTGGACGCGCAGCTCCGCGTGGACTCGGACGCGCTCCGCGGAGACCTGCTGGGCGCGGCCATCCCCGAGGACCTCGCGGAGACCGCCCGGCGGGTCTCCGGCGCCATCGCCGCGGACCTCACCCTGTCCGGTACCTGGCGCGCGCTCACCGGCGCGGGCAAGGCCAACCTCCTCAACGTCGGGTACGTGGACGCCGAGGGCGCTCCCCTGCCCGGCCTGGAGGACCCCGTCTCGGGGGAGATCGCCGTGGTGATCGACGATGGCGTCATCCTCCGCCCGTCGGCGCTGGCCCTGGGGGACCTCGGCGTCGCGGACGGCGAGGTGAGGGTCGATCGCCCGCTCAACGTGATCCAGCTGCTCGAGGATCCGCACCTCTGGCTCGACGCGCCCCTGGAGGCCTCCGGGCGCTTCGTCTGCGAGGAGCTGGGGTGGATCGCGGACCTCTCGCCCGAGATCCGGGAGGCGGCCGGCACGCTGACCTTCTCGGGCGCGGCGTCCGGCCCCCTCCGGGCGCCCACCCTCGACGGACGGCTGACCCTCGACGGCGGTGCGCTCCGGGTTCGCGAGGTCCCGGCCATCGAGAACCTGGAGTTCGACCTCGCCGCCACCCCGGACCGGGTCGTGATCGAGCGCGCCGCCTTCGAGGTGGGCGCCGCGCCCGTTCAGCTCACCGGCGCCGTGGACCTCACCACCCCGGCGCCCACGCTCGACCTGCGCCTGAGGGGCGACGAGGTCCTCCTCCACCGATCCGAGGACGCGGTCGTGCGCTCCAACATCGACCTCAACCTCACGGGGACGCCCGACGGGCTCCGGCTCGCGGGAGAGCTGGCCCTCGTGGGTGGGCGCCTGCGCTCGCCCGTGGAGTTCCAGAACATCCTCGCCAGCGGCGGCAGCCGGACCCCCGAGGCCGTTCGGCGCGGCCTGCGGCTCCCTTCCCTGGGACCCGAGAGCGTGGAGCTCGCGATCCGGGTGACCACCGCGGACCCCATGTCGATCGAGGGGCGCTTGACCCGCGGCCAGGTCCGCGCCGACCTCTCCCTCTCCGGGGACCTCTCCCACCCCATCCCCTCCGGCCGGCTCTTCGTGGACCCCCTCGAGGTGGCCCTCCCCGCCGGGACCCTGCGCTTCCCCACGGGCCTCATCCGCTTCGATCCCGCCGATCCCGACATCCCCGAGCTAGAGCTCATCGGCACCACCCGCCTG
>CAZEFP010000304.1:0-4916 GCA_964511565.1 uncultured Planctomycetaceae bacterium | reverse complement strand
GTCGGCTCAAGTGACCACCCATGAACCACCTCGACCGCTTCCCCCTCGGCCCCCTCCTCCTCGCCGCCTCGCTCGCCGGGGCGAGCGCCGCGCCCGCCCAGGCCCAGCTAGGGACGAGCTCGGCGCTGGAGCGCGACGAGGAGGCGCGCCTCGAGCTCTACGAGTCCCTTCGAGCCGTGGATCGCGAGACGCCCGAGGCGAGGGTCGCCCAGGCGGTGAAGCCCTCGGTGGTCTACGTGGAGACCGAGATGGTGCAGAACGTCCGCACCATCTTCGGCTTCCAGCGCCAGGTGATGTCCGGCTCGGGGTCGGGCGTGGTGATCCACCCCTCCGGCTTCATCGTGACCAACTACCACGTGGTCGAGGGCGCCCAGCAGATCACCGTCTCCTTCGACGGCGACCCCAACGAGTACCCGGCGAGGATGATGTCCGCGGTGCGCGAGGAGGACCTGGCCCTCCTCAAGATCCAGCCCCTCGAGCCCGGCTCGGAGGGGGCCTCACCTGAGCTCCCGGACTGGAACGGCGACGGGGCCGTGGACCTGCGTCCGGTGGGCGAGAGTTCCTTCCCCACGGTCCGCATGGGCACCAGCTCGGACCTGATGCCGGGCGAGCGCGTGGTCGCCATCGGCAACCCGCACGGCCAGACCTACACGGTCTCCACCGGGATCATCTCCGGCCTCTACCGGGAGGTGCCGGTCCCCGGACGTCAGCTCCACTTCCGGGGCCTCATCCAGACCGACGCCTCCATCAACCGGGGCAACTCCGGCGGCCCCCTCCTGAACATCCACGGCGAGCTGATCGGCATCAACACGGTCATGAACACCGACGCCGAGAACATCGGCTTCGCCATCCCCGTGGACCGGGTCCGGCAGGTCCTCACCGACAGCCTCTTCCCCGACGCTCGCCGCGCGTGGCTCGGCTTCGACGTGGAGGAGCAGGCCGGCGAGCTGGTCGTGACGCGGGTCTGGGACCAGGGGCCGGCCGGCGCCGCCGGGATCTGCCAGGCCGACAAGGTCACCTCCCTCAACGGCGTCGCCGTAGCCACCGCCGAGGACTTCCTGCTCCAGTCCCTCCAGATCGACTCCGGGGCCGAGTTCACCGTGGGGATCGCCCGGACCGAGGCCGGAGCGACGGACTCCGTGACCCTGCAGTCCTGGGACGACATGAACGGCCGGTTCTTCTCCGAGATCGGGGTGACCGTGGCGGAGCGCAAGCTCGGCCGCAGCAGCTTCCTCATGGTGCAGCGGGTGCGCGATGGCAGCTCCGCCGCCGAGCTCGGGCTCCAGCCCGGGGACGTCATCCCGGCCGTTCGCGCGCGGACCCAGCCGCGCTCCGGGGCCATCCGGCTCAGCGACAAGGCGACGCTGCAGCTCGTGCTGGACCGAATCGAGCCAGGAACCGAGATCGAGGTCGACGCGTACCGCGACCTGAATGGAGACTCCACGTACCAGCGCGAGGAGCTCCTGAAGGGTGTTCTGGTCCGATAAATCCGGGCTTGGGAACAGCTGCATGGATAAGCTGCGTCGATAGAGGGGGTAGCAGGACGGTCGCGCGCTCGGCGGCCGACTCACCTCCCCCCTCTCCACCCGGCACGACCCGCCCCGATCCCGCGGCCCATGCAAGCCCTCGCCCAGTTCACGGAACGCTTCGGCAGCATGCTCTCGAGGGTGCTGCTGACGGTCCTCTACTACGGCGTGCTCGGCCCCTTCGCCGTGGTGTACCAGCGGGTCTGTGACCCGCTGCACCTCAAGCGTCGCCGCGCGGGGAACTGGACCCGGTGGGAGAGCACCAACGAGGACGTCGCCGCCGCGCGGCGACAGGACTGACCGCTCCGCCATGAACGTCCTCGGTCTCTCCTTCTACTACCACGACTCGGCGGCGGCCCTCGTCAAGAACGGCGTGCTCGTCGCCGCGTCGGCCGAGGAGCGCTTCAGCCGCAAGAAGCACGACTCGGGGTTCCCCGAGCTCGCGATCGAGTTCTGCCTGGAACAGGGCGGCATCACGATCCACGACGTGGACTACGTGGTGTTCTACGAGAAGCCCTTCGTGAAGTTCGAGCGCATGCTGCTCACGGCGATGGCGACCTTCCCCAGGAGCGCCGCCGTGTTCCGCGAGTCCATGCAGCGGTGGATCTCGGACAAGCTGTGGATCAAGTCCATGATGAGCAAGCGCCTCTCGGTGCCTCGCTCGAAGTTCCTGTTCGCGGACCACCACGTCTCCCACGCCGCGTCGAGCTTCTACACGAGCCCGTTCGAGGAGGCGGCGATCCTCACCGTGGACGGCGCGGGCGAGTGGACGACCTCCACCATGGCCGTGGGCCGCGGGAACAAGATCGAGGTCATCAAGGAGATGCGGTTCCCCCACTCCCTGGGGCTGCTGTACTCGGCCTTCACCGCCTACTGCGGCTTCGAGATCAACGAGGGCGAGTACAAGCTCATGGGGATGCACCCCTACGGCGAGCCGAAGTACTGCGAGGAGATCTACAAGCTCCTCGACGTTGCCGAGGACGGGTCCCTCTGGCACGACATGCGGTACTTCCAGTACCACCACTCGACCGACGACACCCTCAGCCCCCTCTTCGAGAAGCACTTCGGTCGGCCGCGGCGGGATCCCAAGCACCAGGACAAGAGCCTCGACCCGTACTACTGCGACATGGCGGCGAGCATCCAGCGGGTCACCGAGGAGATCCTGCTGAAGATGATCACCCACCTGCACGAGATCACGGGGCTCAAGAAGCTCTGCCTCGCGGGGGGCGTGGCCCTGAACTCGGTGGCCAACTACAAGCTCATGCGCCAGGGGCCCTTCGAGGACGTCTACATCCACCCCGCTCCTGGCGACGACGGGTGCTCGGCGGGCGCTGCGTACTGGGCCTACAACCACCTCCTCGACCAGCCGCGCGGGCCGGCCCTGGAGCACGCCTACCTGGGGAGCGAGCACGGGGACGAGTCCATCCAGACCTTCCTCGAGGCCAACGACATCCCCTACCAGAAGATCGCGGATGACGAGGAGTTCTTCGACTTCGTCGCCCGCACCCTCGAGGCCGGCCACGTGTGCGGATGGATGCGCGGCCGCTGCGAGTGGGGTCCGCGGGCCCTCGGGAGCCGCTCGATCATCGCCGATCCGCGGCGCATGGAGATGAAGGAGAAGCTCAACTCCAAGATCAAGTTCCGCGAGGCGTTCCGGCCCTTCGCGCCCTCGGTCATCGAGGAGCGCGCCGACGAGTTCTTCGAGATCCCCGAGCCCGAGCGGCACTGGCCGGCGCGCTTCATGCTCTACGTGGCGCCCGTGCGCGAGGAGAAGCGCGAGGTGCTGCCCGCGATCACCCACGAGGACGGCTCCGGCCGGCTCCAGACGGTCTACCGCCAGACCAACCCGGCCTACCATCGGATCATCGAGCGCTTCGGGGAGCTCACGGGCGTCCCCGTGATCATGAACACCTCGTTCAACCTGAAGGGCGAGCCGATCGTCGAGTCGCCGGCGCACGCCTTCAACACGTTCTCCCTGTCGGGCATGGACTACCTGTTCATGAACAACTTCATCGTCGAGGCCAGCGCCAAGAAGAAGATCGCGGAGACGGTCTTCCACCTGCGCCACGACGGGGACTCCGTGACCCAGATGGTCTCCTGAATCGCCCGTGATGAAGGCCCTCAACGTCCTCCTCGCGCTCATCGTCAGCGCGGCCATCGCCCTCGGCGTGGCCGAGGTGGGCCTCCGCGCCCTCGGCTTCACGCCGACCGAGGTCAACACGGAGTTCGACCCAGACCTGGGCTGGCGCAAGACCCCGGGCAAGACCATCGAGCGCTCGACCGGCGAGTACGACGTCACCCTCACCACCGACGCCGCGGGCCTGCGGGACGACTACGACGCCGCGACGCTGGCCCCCGCCGGGGACGGCACGTTCCGCGCCGTCTTCCTCGGGGATTCCTTCGTGGTCGGCTACACCGTCGACCGCGAGGACCTGTTCGTGGATCAGCTCGAGCGCGCCTGGAGCGCCGAGGGCCGCGGGATGGAGATCATGAACGCCGGCACCCAGGGATACTCCAGCGACCAATCCCTGCGCTGGCTCGAGGTGAACGGCGAGGCCGCCGCGCCGGACCTCGTGGTCTACTTCGCCTACGAGAACGACATCTGGTGGAACGGTCGCCCCGAGTACCTCGGCCAGGACAAGCCCCTCTACGACGATCGTGGCGAGCTCGTGGAGCGCTCCCTCGCCGCGCCCGCGCCGCGCCCCTGGTATCGCGCGCTCGCCATGGGCGAGGCCTGGTACCGCCTGGTGGGCGCACCGCGGATGCCCTCGATCACCACGGGCGACCTGATCGTCCCCGTGGAGCTGTCCTCTCGCCTCGTCGATCCCCCGTCGGAGACCCTCGAGGCGGAGGCGATCACCCGGGCGCTGATCGGCCGCATGGCGGCCGAGTGCGAGCGTCTGGGGTCACGGTTCGCCCTGTGCCCGATCCCCTCCAAGGCCCAGGTCGCGGGAGAGCCCGCCGGCGAGGGGGCCAGGATGGACCCCGCCCGGCCGCAGCGGATCTTCACCGAGGCCGCCCGGGAGGCCGGCGCCATGGTGATCGACCCGACGACGTCGATCCGCTCCTACGCCGCCGCCGGGGCGCCCTACTACCGGCGGGACTTCCACCTCAATGGCAAGGGCAACCTGGCGCTCGCCGTGGCCCTCTACGGCGCCCTGGGCGGAGCGGACGTCATCCCGGCCGTGGCCGCCGACGCGTCGCCGACGCTGCCCGTGGGACCGGACGGTCCCGGCGGTTCCGTCCCGAGCTGGCTGCTCTGGTACCTCGGGCTGACCGTCGCCCTCGGGAGCCTCTACACGAAGACCTACCCGACGGAGCGCCCCCTCACCGGCTTTGGCAGCGTGGCGGCGCTCCTCGCGGTCGTCTTCACCGCCGGGCTCGCCGTGA
>CAZEFP010000303.1:0-4918 GCA_964511565.1 uncultured Planctomycetaceae bacterium | reverse complement strand
TCTCGATGATGCTGGCCGGTGTTCCGCTGACCCAGCCCGTCGCGGGCATCGCCATGGGGCTCGTGCAGGAGGGCGGCAAGACCGCCATCCTGTCCGACATCCTCGGCTCCGAGGACCACAGCGGAGACATGGACTTCAAGGTGGCCGGTTCCGGCGTCGGGATCACCGCCCTGCAGATGGACATCAAGATCAAGGGCGTGTCCCGCGATCTGCTGGAGAACGCGCTGGAGCAGGCCAAGAAGGGTCGGATCCACATCCTCCGCAAGATGCTCGAGGCCGTCCCGGCGCCCTCCTCCGAGGTCAGCCGGTTCGCGCCCCGCATGGAGACGATCAAGATCCCGAGCGATCGCATCGGCTTCCTGATCGGCCCCGGCGGCAAGAACATCCGCCAGCTCCAGGCCGACTACGGCGTCCGGATCTCCATCGTCGACGATGAAGGCCACGTCCAGATCTACGGCACCGACGCCGACAAGACCCTGGCTTGCCGCGACGCGATCTCGGCGACCATGGAGACCCCGGAGATCGGCTCGAAGTACAAGGGCACGGTCAAGAGCGTGCGCGACTTCGGGGCGTTCATCGAGATCCTCCCCGGAGTGGAGGCGCTCTGCCACATCTCCGAGCTCGGCGAGGGCTTCATCGAGCAGGTCTCCGACGTGGTCAACGTCGGCGACGAGATCGAGGTGGTCATCATCAACGTCGACGACCGCGGGAAGATCAAGGTCTCCCACAAGGCCCTCACGCAGCCCAAGGAAGAGGGCGGTGACGGCGAGGGTGGGGGCGAGGGCCGCCCCCGTCGCGGCGACCGTGACCGCGGCCGCGAGGACGGCGAGCGAGGCGGCGGAGGCCGCCGTCGCCGTCGCCGCGCTCCGAGCCGGTGATCGCCAGCTGAGCCCCGCGGGTCCCCTGGTGATCCCCCGGGGCACCCATGCAGCGCCCCCGCCCCAGACCAGGGCGGGGGCGCTCTTGCTTGGCGATTCGGGCTACGTGGAGGCCGGGGGAGGGGATCCTTTGAGTAGCCCTTACCATCGTGCCAGACGGAATCTGTGGGTTTCTGGCAAGCTGCGCGGCCGCTGGTCGAAGGATCACATGACGGATCCTTAATCCGGGCTTCGGGCGACGTTCATCGTAGGACGTCCTAAAATGCTGCCCCGCTGCCTGCCGGCGTCATCACCCTCCTGTTCCACTCTTGAAGCTCCTCGCGCTGCTCCTCCTCACCCTCGCAGGGTTCCCTGCGAGCGCGGCCCCTCTTTCCGCAGGACAGGAGGGGGGCGCCCTGGCGGTGCTCGGGGGACGCGATGACGGCCGAGGCACGCCCTACCACGTCAACAAGGTGGACAACATCTGCGGGCTCGACGAGCCGCGGCAGCTCACGAATCCGGCCTCGGTCAACTACTCCGCGCTGCTCGACGCCACGCCGGAGATGAAGAAGATCGCCAAGGACAAGATCGATCCCACCTCTTCGGAAGGGATCACCCTCACGGCGAAGGCTCGCTCCCGGGTGCTCAGCGCCTGCGAGTCGGTGCGGCAATCCGGAGGCTATTGCAGCGTCTGGAAGTCCATCCGGCGCAGGGACAAGAAGGCGATCTCCGACGTCACGGACTCGGTGAAGCGCCTCCTTTGACGGGGCCGAGTTGCGCATGAGCCGCACCGGGGACGACCCCGAGCGCCCCGAAGGGGACGTCCGCTCCAGCGGCACGTCCTCCGCGGTTCGCTCGACCCGCGTGGCGCTGGTCGTGACTCCGCTGGCGCTGCTCGCGTCCTGCCTGGGCGGCGGCGGGGACTCCTTGGATCGCGAACGCAAGGCGCAGTCCATGTTCGAGGACCTCCTGACCCGGGGGCAGAACGCGCCGGCCGGCGTCGAGTCCTTCGACGAAGAGGCCGCCTTCGAGGGGGTCGAGGCGGCCTACATGGACGACCCCGTCACGGATTATCCGCCGGGGGGGGCGGCGGTCGGAGGAGGGGGCGCTCCCGCGCCAGGGGCCTCTCCGCCGGCGGGACTCGAAGCGGTCGCTGAGCCCGATGACTCGGTGCTGAGCGGGGTGGCCGAGGGAGACGAGCTCGAGTTCATGAGCGAGCTCGTGCAGGAGGCCGAGCCGACGGATCCGCCGCTCAATCCGTACCTCGAGTTCGGCAAGAACATCATCTGGTACGAGCTCAGGGAGGGGGACACCGAACGGTTGATCATGAAGCCCTACACGTTCCCTGGCGGGACGGGCTCCAAGATCTTCAGCCTCCTGCAGAGCTACGGTGACTTCACCCTCTTCGCGGCGGTGAAGGACGGGGCGATGCCCGAGGGGATCGGTCCTCAGCCCCAGGACACCGTGCTGCTCGACCTGCGGGAGGGGTTCTCCGTGGAGGCCTACTCGGACCCGCGGGCGAGCGGACTCCGCGCGCCCCAGTCGATCGCACTGAGCGACGTGCTCTTCGTGACCGCGGCGGCGAACCAGCTGGACGAGGTGGAGCACTTCATCGACCTGTTCGCCGCCGAGGTCAGGCAGATCGAGATCGAGGCCAAGATCGTCGAGGTGACGACGCGCGAGGCGCTCGACCTTGGCGTCAAGCCGGTGGACCCGTCCACTCCGGTCTTCGGCTTCCCGAATCCGGGCACGTTCGTCAACCAGATCGACTTCTCGTTCGCCAACAGCACCGACGCCAGCAAGGCGCTCTTCCAGCTGGGGGCGGTCTTCGACGGCGTGACGTTCAACGCGGTGCTCGAGGCGGTGGCCTCCTTCGAGAACGTCTCCATCATCTCCCGCCCCAAGGTGGCGGTTCGAGAGGGTGGTCGCGCCGACATCGTCAACGTCAAGAAGATCCCCTTCTACAACGTCACGGCGATCAGCGCGTCGGGCATCCCGACGACCTCACTGCAGTTCCAGGACGTGGGGGTCCAGATGTACGTGGTCCCGCGCGTGATCGGCCGGGACACCGTCATCCTGAACATCGACATCGAGGCGTCGCAGTCCACCGGAACGGCCGTGAGCTTCACGGTGGGCGACTCGGTGATCTCTGTCCCCGAGATCTCGAGGCGGAACGCCCGCACGGTGGTCCGGCTGGAGCCTGGCCAGGCCGTGATCCTCGGGGGCCTCATCTCCACGCGCACGGTGGAGCGGGAGAGCAAGGTCCCGCTGGTGGGGGACATTCCGGTCCTTGGGGCGCTGTTCCGGAGCAAGCTGACGAGCACGGAGCAGACGAACGTGCTGTTCTTCATCCGCCCCCGGATCCTCGAGGGCTCCGACCTCAACAGCCCGTTCTGAGCCCGAGGTCTGGCCCCCCGGGGTGACGACCCCGAGCCCCGTTCGAAGTGCGGGGAAGAAGTCGTCCCCTGGCGCGTATGATCACGGCCAGCGGCGCACCGCACCGCCAGACCGATGAAGATCCTCCGAAAGAGCCTCTCCGGGGCCCGGGACGCCTGCCGCGGCGCGGCCCTCCTGATGGCCTTCCTCGTGCTGATCGTGATCATCGCGATCGTCTACCAGATCAACACGGTCACGCTGACGGACGAGCGGATCACCTACAACGAGATCACGCGGGCCCAGATGGACCTGGCCATCGAGTCGGTCCTGCTGCAGACCTACGAGGACCTCGCCGAGGACGCGCGCGCCGCGCAGGCGTCCGAAGGGGAGGACCCCGCTGGCGGGGGCGATCCTGGCGCCGCCTCGGAGCCGGGAGAGGCGCCGAGGAACCCCGACACGGTCGACTCTCAGATGGACCGCTGGTACACGCCGCAGTCCACGAGCTTCGGCGACATCCAGCTGCGGATCTTCATCCGCGATGAGAACAGCAAGTACAACGTCCTGAACCTCCTGCAGCCCGACGAGGAGCTAGCGGACCTGGCCGTGCAGCGGGTGGCGCGGATCCTGGACTACGCGCGAGGGGGGACCTCCGAGGACATCTCCAGCGGCGACGCAGAGGAGATGGCGCTCGCGATGCAGGTTTACATGCGCGAGCGGGTGGGGTCGGACGACCTCCCTCAACCGCAGCTCCTGACGACCGACCTGGAGAACTCGGAGCAGTCCGTGCCGTTCACGTTCAGCGAGTTCCGGATGCTCCCCGGGTTCGAGGACGGGATGTTCGAGGACTACTTCGGCCCGGATGATGAACGGATCCACGCCATCACGTCCTTCCTGACGGTCTACACCTCTCCGGCGACGGGCGCGGAGGAGGAGGCGAGCGGACTCCCCGTGGGGAACGGCGGCTGGGGCGTCAACGTCAACACCGCGCCCTTCGCCGTGCTCTCGGGCCTCTTCTCCGGGCGCGAGTACCCGATCGCCATCTGGGAGGGCGTACGCGACTACCGCAACGAGCCGGAGGACCCCCTGGAGGAGGAGGACGAGGAAGGGGTCGAAGACGTCGAGCCCGAGCCGATGCTCGATGAGTTCGGCGAGGAGATCTTCCCCAAGCAGATCTTCGACAGCCTCGACGAGCTCGAGGAGATCTACGACTTCGAGGCGCTCAACGAGGGGGACAAGTCGACCATCACCGAGACGTTGCAGGTCACGAGCGACGTCTTCGAGGTCGTGATCGCCGCCCGCATCTCCACGGCCTCGGACGTGAATCAACGTCTCGACTTCGAGTCCCGCCGCGAGCAGGAGGAGTACTTCCGCTCGGGTGAGCACCTGGTGCGGGTGGTCCGCTCGGTGGTCTGGCGGCGCGCCCAGGACGACGACGTGGTCATCGTCCCGCTGGTCCGATGGGAGGTACTCGACAACGCGCCGCTGCAGGTGCTCGACTTCCCGGACGAGGACTGACCGCGGAGATGGCGGATCCCATGGAGTCGATCGACCCGCTCCGGGTCGAGGTCTTCCACCACCTCTTCGCGTCGGCGGCAGAGGAGATGGGGGTCGCCCTCCAGCGCTCGGCGTTCTCGGTGAACATCAAGGAGCGCCTCGACTTCTCCTGCGCCATCTTCGGCGGCGAC
>CAZEFP010000302.1:0-4963 GCA_964511565.1 uncultured Planctomycetaceae bacterium | reverse complement strand
TACGAGGTGGGCTCGAACCACTACCTCAACTTCGTCCTCGGTGTGAAGGGAGAGGAGAAGACGCGCTCCCCCTTCCGTGTGTCCGGCCCGCTCTGCCAGATGTTCTGCCTGGGCATGATCGCCCAGCGGCTCGGCGGGACGCTGGAGTTCGACCGCGACAAGGAGATCATCACGAACAACGAGAAGGCCAACGCCATGCTCACCGGGCCGCCGCCGCGCAGTGAGTGGGCGGAGTTCTACAAGCTCTGAGCCGATTCCATGGGCTTGGGCGGCCCGACGCCGGGCCGCCCACCCATGCTCCACGCCACCCCGTCGCCGGCCCTCCCATCCCTCTTCGCCCCATGTCCCACTCGCTCATCGCACTCCTCGGCGCCAGCCTCCTCGCCGCCTGCGCCAGCCCCGCCCCCTCGCTCGGCGCCGCCGGTGACCCGACGCTGGTGGTGTTCAACGCTCCCCCGGAGGTCAGTCACTTCGACCTCGGCGGCACGGGCCGCGCCCACGGCGAGCTCATCAGCTGGCACGCGGACCTCGACCTGAGCGAGGGCGAGGAGGCCACCCGGATCGGCCACTGCAACGGGACCATGCAGGTCACGCGCTTCGGGGCCCGTGACGACGGCCGCGAGCACCGGATGACCAACATCGAGCTGGACTGGGACGACTCCGACGACTCCTTGCTGGTGGCCGGCTCCCACCCCTACAAGCACGGCGTGATCGAGACCGACACGCCCATCGTGCGGGCCATCATCGGGGGCACCGGCCAGTTCGCCGCGGCCCGCGGCCAGATGATCAGCGAGAAGCTCGCGAGCGGGTGGTACCGCCACTCGATCTGGATCGCCGACTGAGCGCCTCTGGCGAGCGCCGTCCGTGCTCGAGGTCTGCGCGGGATCGCGTACCCTTCGAGCATGCTCACGCTCACTGCGCTCCTGACGATCGCGCCCCAGGCCGGCGCCCCGGCCGAGGTCGACCTGCTCGACTTCTCCCGGCCTCCTCGCTCCGAGGCCACCGTTCAACTGATCGGTCCCGAGGGGCACCGGCTCGTTCCGGAGGGTGAGGGCCCAGGGAAGTGGACGTTTGACGGCGGTGTCCTGACGGCCTCCCCCGTCTGGGACAGCGTGGTGACTCCTGAGACCTACGGCGACTTCCGGATGCACCTGGAGTTCGCCGTCAACCGCTCGGAGGACGAGAACCCCGAGGCCCGCGGGAACTCCGGGGTCTACATCCAGCAGCGCTACGAGCTGCAGATTCACGACTCCTTCGAGACCGACTGGGACGAGTACGCGGCCTGGCAGTGCGGCAGCCTCTACCGCTTGAAGAAGCCGGACCAGCCGGCGAGCTGGCCGGCAGAGGCCTGGCAGAGCTACGACATCGTCTTCCGCGCGGCGCGCTTCGAGGGGGAGACCAAGACGGAGGACGCACGCATCACGGCCTTCCACAACGGCCGGCTCATCCACGACGACTTCGCGCTCCCGCGCAAGACCGGCGCCGGCAAGCCCGAGGGGCCCGGGCCGCGCCCCATCAAGCTCCAGGGGCACCACAACCAGGTGCGCTTCCGCAACGCCTGGATCGAGGCGCTCGAGCTCGACTCGATGCCCGCGGTCGCCGCAGACGATCCGCGACGGGTGCAGAAGCGGCTCCCTCGCCCGGGGACCACCCTGACCCTCGGGGGTCGGACCGCCTTCCTGATCGAACCGCCCGCGGCCACGAGGCGCGAGGGCCGAACGCCATGGGTCTGGTACGCGCCGACCCTGGCCCCCTATCCGGGCGCAGCCGAGGGCTGGATGATCGACCGGCTCCTCGCGGCAGGCGTCGCGATCGCGGGGATCGACGTGGGCGAGTCCTACGGGAGCCCCGACGGAACGCTCGGCTTCGACGTCCTCCACGCTCACCTGGCAGGCGACCGCGACTTCAGCCCGCGCCCGGTCTTCCTGGCGAGGAGCCGCGGCGGGCTCATGGCCTACAGCTGGGCCGCCGCGCACCCCGAGCTGGTGGCCGGGATCGGCGGGATCTACCCGGTCTGCGACCTGCGGAGCTATCCCGGCCTCGAGCGAGCGGCGCCCGCGTTCAAGCTGAGCCCCGCCGACCTCTCGGGGCGTCTCACCGAGTTCAACCCCGTGGACCGCTTGACGGCGCTCGCGGCAGCCGGTGTCCCCATCCTCCACCTCCACGGAGATCAGGACCGGACCGTGCCCCTGGAGGCCAACTCAGCGGAGGTCGCCCGCCGCTATCACGCGCTCGGCGGGCCCATGACGCTGCGGGTCTTCGAGGGCCGGGGCCATGACATGTGGGAGGGCTGGTTCCAGTCGGCGGAGCTCGCGGACTTCCTGAGGGATCGGGCCATCCTCGGCGCCGCCGCTCCGACCGGAGAGCGCTGACCCGCGGCACGGCGGCGCGCGCCCCCCCTTGGGTCCAAGAGCCCCCTCACGGGGACTCGAAGGGGGGACCGGAGTGCTTCCGGGGAGAGGCATGCGGAGAAGTTCTTTGGCCCGGCGCGGATCTGTCCGATCAACCCGGCAGAAGGTGCCCCGATGAACAAAAGGAAGATGCAATTCGTCCCCGTGGACGCAAGTTCGACCGCCCGCCGCCTGTTCTGGATCGCCGGAGCGCTCGCGGTGACCCACGCGATCGTGATGGTCCTCTGGTTCACCGACGTGCTCCCCGTGAATCGGTGGCTCTACATCGCTGTCTTCGATCTTGATGAGGAGGAGAGCATTGGCACGTGGTTCAGCACCCTGCTCCTCTTCAGCGCGGGTCTGCTCACCATCCTCACGGGCCGCCTCGCCGCCCCGAGCGGCGGTCGGTGGGCCCACTCGTGGTCCCTGTTGGGCTCGGGCTTCATCCTCCTCTCCATCGACGAGGTGGCCGGCTTCCACGAGACCGTCAACACCCTCGTGAAGTCCGTGCACTGGACCGCCTTCGGCGCGGTCGCCGTCTTCCTCTCCGCGCTCGTCTTCATCCCATTCCTCCGGTCGCTCCCCGGCCGCACGCGCCGGCTCTTCCTGCTTGCCGGAGCGGTCTACGTGGGCGGCGCCGTCGGCGTCGAGGCGGCCACGCTCTACCACGAGAACAACGACCTCCTGAACACCCTCGGCTACAACCTCTGGACCGCCGTCGAGGAGTTCATGGAGATGGCCGGGGTCATCCTCTTCATCCGCGCGCTGCTCGTGCACATCGAGGCCGAGCTCGGGGGAGCTGCGGTCTGGGTCGAGCTGGGCACGGGACACCCCGAGGCGGCCGCCGGTTCACCCGAGGCGCACGCCCTGCGCGCTGTCCCCGAGGACGAGGTCCCCCAGCGCCGGTCCCCCGCCGCCTGAGGCGGACCGACCCACCCGGGTCGGCGCCGGGCACGGCCTGGCCGGCGAGACGGAGGACTCCGGCCCACCCGTCGGCGGTAGCGCGGGACGAATCGACCAGATCGGTGCCGCCTCGAGCGTCCTGGATCGGAGCCGTCACGCGCACGACGCCTCACCCCGGGGCAGCCCTCGCATCCCGGGCGGAGGGCCATGGAGGATCCCCGACGCGCCGCAGGCGGCCCCCCTCGACGTGCCTCCCCAGCGGCCCGGGTCGCGCACAATGGGCGTTCGCGGGCATGGTGACGCACCGATCTCCGCGGAACCGGCGAGACCCAGCGCGAGATCCTGGGAATCCACTACTCTCATTTCGGGCAGCGACCGGTCAACCAGCCCTCTTCCGGGATCCCGTCGAGGGATCTCGATCCCCTCAGGGAAGACGAGCCGGCCGCCCCCCTGATCGACCTTCTACATTTGAAGGGGATCCGCGCCGTGCCGCCGTGCGTCCACCCCCGTGACGCATTGGATCCTTCTGGGTCCTCCGGCCTCTCCCACATCGCTCCAACAAAGTCTTCCCATGCTCAGACTCCTCCTCAGCACCTCGCTCGCTGCAAGCGCCATCGCCGCCACGGCCGCCGCGCAATCCCCCATCCTCGCGAGCGCTCCAAGCTCGGCTTCAAGCCAGATCGAGCTCCGCTACGCGTCGTTCGATCCGGCCGTCGCTCTCCCCGAGATCCCTGAGATCCTCCAGAGCGGTGCCAGGGACACCATGCGGATCGTCCAGTTCACCGGCGTCCCCACCCAGGCGGACCGGGACACGATCGAGGCCCTCCGCGGTGAGGTCATCGGCTACCTCCCGTCCAACGCATACGTCGTCCGCATGGCCGCGGACAACCTGCAGGTGCTGGAAACCGTCGCCTCGGTGCGCTGGGTCGGGGACTACCACCCCGCCTTCCGCCTCGACCCCGCCCTCCAGGGTGAGGAGGTCCTGCTGCACCCCGACCGCGCTCGCTACAACGTCGTGGTCGCCAACAAGCGCACCGACAAGCCCTCGCTCGTGAGGCAGATCAAGGGGATCGGAGGCATCGTCAACAGCGAGCAGACCGGCAGCCTGCTGATCGAGGTCACCCTGAGCGGCCCGCAGCTCGTCCAGGCGCTCCACATGGACGAGGTGCTGTGGATCGACCTCTGGTCGGCCCCCGAACTCGACATGGACAACGCCCGCATCCAGGGCGGCGGCAACTACGTCGAGAACCAGACCGGCTACACCGGCGCCGGCGTCAACGCTCACATCTACGAGGGCGTCGAGGCGTCCCACCCCGACTTCACCGGGCCCGTGACCAACGTGCGCAGCAGCGGCGCGGCCCAGTCCCACGGGCACGCCACGGCGGGCATCGTCTTCGGCAACGGCAACAGCAACCCCGCCGTCCGCGGCATGGCCCCCGACGCGGGCAAGTTCTACACGAACTACGGCTCGGTCAACGGCTCGCGGTACCAGGTCGTCAGCGACCTCGTGAACATCCACAACGTGAGCCACACCACGGCCTCATGGGGCGGCGCCAGGACGTTCTTCTACACGTCGACCTCCGCCGAGTCGGACGACATCGTGTTCGACCACGACATCACCTGGACCCAGAGCCAGTCCAACGCGGGCAACCAGGACTCCCGCCCGCAGG
>CAZEFP010000301.1:0-4996 GCA_964511565.1 uncultured Planctomycetaceae bacterium | reverse complement strand
CCCCTCCTACCGCGTGCGTCCGGGCGATGTGCTCCAGCCGCGCGGGAAGGAGAACACCAAGAAGATCGTCTCTGGCTTCATCGACGTGAACAAGGGCGGCGTCCAGCCGGACTGGCTCAGCGTCGACGCCGACGGGATGGCCATCACCGTTTCCTCGCTGCCGAAGCGCGAAGACTTCCAGTTCCCGATCCAGGAGCAGCTCATCGTCGAGCTCTGCTCCAAGTGATTCGAGTGGGCCCCCGGGCCCACGATGGTTGGCTCCGCGGCTGACGAACCCTCCCGCCTCCTGGGCGGACCACTCGCCGCGGCGCTCCCCCCAAACCGTCCCCTTTCAACTCCGAATCCCCCGATACGGCCCCAAGTCCGCGGCGAAGCCGCCCCTGGCCGTTCCCTCTCAGAGGGCCCAAGACAATGAGGATCCGCTGGCGTAATTTTGAACTTCCCTCGCGCGTCGAGGCCGAGCAGGAGTCGCTGACCGAAGAGTACGGTCGGTTCCTGATCGACCCCTTCGAACGCGGCTTCGGGCACACCATCGGTAACGGCCTCCGCCGTGTGCTGCTCTCGTCCATCGAGGGCTGCGCGGTGACCGCCGTCCGCATCGAGGGCGCGAACCATGAGTTCGACAGCCTTGAAGGTGTCTACGAGGACGTCGCCGACATCATCCTGAACCTCAAGCGCCTGCGCGTGGAGTACGACGGTGATGACACCATCACCTGTCGCATCCAGCGCTCCAGCGAGGGGGCCGTGACCGGTGCGGACGTCGAGTGCGAGGGCGGTGCGCGGGTCATCAACGAGGACCTGCACATCTGCTCGCTCACCATGGACCGCGAGCTCGACATCGAGCTCGAGGTGCAGCGTGGCCGGGGCTACATCCCCGCGGAGGAGAACCGCATCGAGGGGCAGGAGCTCGGGACCATCCCGGTGGACTCCAGCTACTCGCCGGTCCAGCGCGTGCGCTACTCCATCGAGGCCACCCGTGTCGGTAAGTTCACCAACTACGACCGGCTCATCCTCGAGGTCTGGACCGACGGCACCGTGACGCCGCAGCTGGCGCTCACCGAGGCGGCCAAGATCTACCGCAAGCACCTGAACCCGTTCGTCCTCCAGGGCGAGACGCGGGACGGGACGCCGCTGCTGGAGACCCCGCAGTCTTCGGAGTTCAACCCCAAGCGTCAGGAGGACAGCGAGCTCAGCCGCCTCCTCGAGGCGCCGATCGCGGAGCTGGAGCTCTCGGTCCGGGCGCGGAACTGCCTGGATGGCGCGAACCTCCAGACTCTCTTTGACCTGGTGACCATGTCCGAGAACGACGTCATCAACCTGAAGAACCTCGGCAAGACCTCCCTCACGGAGATCAAGGCCAAGCTTGCGGAGCGCGGCCTGTCGCTGGGCATGCGCGTCGACTGATCCTGAACGACGGGTGCGGCCGGATCTGGACGCACCCGACACCCCCCTGAAGATCCCCTCGAACGGGGACGCCTGCCGCTCCCCGGCGGGCGCGAGACCACCAAAGACCCATGCGACACCGCGTTGCCGGTTACAAGCTCGGCCGAACCACCAGCCACCGTATCGCCATGACTCGAAACATGGCTGCGTCGCTGATCGAGCACGAGCGCATCATCACCACCGTCCAGAAGGCGAAGGCCGTCAAGCCCTTCGTCGAGAAGCTGGTGACGATGGCCAAGGACCCGTCTCAGCACAACCGCCGCCGCGCCTTCTCCAAGCTGCGCAGCAAGGACGGCACCATCAAGCTGTTCGACGTGCTCGGCCCGCGCTTCGCGGAGCGTCCCGGCGGCTACTGCCGCATCATCAAGCTGGCCAAGCGCCGGCTCGGGGACAACGGTGAGCGCGCGATCCTCGAGTTCGTGGAGCGCACGCCCCGCGAAGAGGTCGTGGCCGAGCCCGAGGCCGCTGCAGAGTGAGCCCGAGCCAGGTGACCCGTCACTTCCTGATCTTCGGCCCGCCCGCGGCGGGGAAGGGAACCCAGGCGCACTCCCTGAAGGAGCACCTGGGCGTCCCGCACGTGTCCACCGGTGACATGTTCCGCGCGAACATCCAGGGCGGCACCGACCTCGGCAAGGAGGTCCAGAGCCTCCTGGCCTCGGGGACGCTTGTTCCGGACTCGCTCACCAATCGTCTGGTGGCGGATCGTCTGCACCAGGCCGACGTCGCGGACGGTGTGTTGCTCGACGGCTTCCCGCGCAACGTGCCCCAGGCCGCGTGGCTGGATGGGTTCCTGGCCGGGAAGGGCACCAAGCTCGCCGGGGTCGTGGTGCTCACCGTGCCCGACGACGAGCTCAAGGCGCGCCTGAAGGGGCGCGCCGAGAAGGAGGACCGCGCGGACGACGCTGACCCGGCGGTCATCGAGCGCCGGATCTCCACCTACAAGGAGCAATCCGAGCCCTGCATCGCCTACTACGAGGGCCAAGGCGAGGTGCCCCTGCACTTCGTGGACGGGGTCGGCACGATCGAAGAGGTCTCCGAGCGCATTCGCGCAGCGGTCTAGCGCGCAGCGGTCCGCCGCGCGAGGGTCGAGCCTCCGAGGCCTGGACCGTCGGGAGCGCCGCCGGGGTCCTCGAGCAACACAGGGCCGGTGAACAAGAGCGGCGCGCGCCCCCCCAAGGGGGCGCGCGCCGCTCCCGTTGAAGGCCCGCGCTGCCGCGTGCCGTACGGGTCAGACCCGCACGATGCCGACCCTGTCGTGGCCGAGCAGTTCGCAGAGCTCGCCAGCCAGCTCTTCCGAGATCGTGACCCCGCGCTCCTTGCTGGCCCGGACGCGCCGGGTGAGGCCGTCCTCGCCGAGGGCCTGGAAGAACAGCGGGTTCTCCCCGGGGTAGCGCGCGCAGGTGTCCCTCAGCTCCTTGAGCTTGCCGCGGTCGCTGGGGGAGACCTTGAGCTCGAGGCCGCCGCGGAAGCGCTTCAGGGCGTCGGAGAGGCTCATCACCTCGTCGAGGAGCATGGCGGGCTCGTCAGCGCCTTCCTCGAGCTTCCCGCTACAGAACAGGACGGCGCCGTCCTCGATCAGGTCTCGGGCCGTCTCGTACGTCCGGGGGAAGCAGGTGACGCCGACAGAGCCCGAGAGGTCCTCGAGCCGGAAGCGGCACATCTTGGAGCCCGCCATGCGGCCGGACTTCACCACGAGCTCGGCCTTCTGGAGGACGAGGCCCGCGATACGGACCGACCCCTCGCGGCTCGCGAGCTCGGGGAGCTTGCGGATGGGGCAGGAGGAGAGCAAAGACACCAGGCCCGCTCGCTCCTCCAGGGGGTGCCCCGAGAGGTAGAAGCCCAGGACCTCGTACTCGAGTCGCAGGGCCTCGGCCTTCTCGATGGCGAAGCTGTCGTCGATCCCGACCTCGTGGTCGTCGTCGGGCTCCTCGGCGCCGCCGAAGGCGTCGAACATGGAGGACTGCCCGCTGCGCCGGTCCTTGGCCGCGCTGCTGGCGTCGGTCATCGCTGAGTCCAGCGCGGCGAGGAGTGACCCCCGATTGTGGCCCATCTCGTCGAAGGCTCCGGACTTGATGAGCGCTTCCCAGGCGATCTTGCCCATGTCGTGCGGGTCGACCGCGGTGACGAGGGAGTGGAAGGTGAGGGGGTCCCCCTTCTCGAGGAGCTTGGCGCGCGTGGCGTCCATCGCCTCGATGGCCGCGCGTCCGGTGCCCTTCACCGCGCCGATCCCGAAGCGGATGGCCTCGCCGCCGTCCTCGGTCCGGGTCGGGCGGAACTCCCACTCGGACTCCGTCGCGCTCGGCATGAGGATCGCGATGTCGGACCGCTTCGCGTCGTCGATGAAGTCCTTGATCTTGTTCGAGTCGCTCATCTCGCACGAGAAGTTCGCCGCGAGGAAGTCGGTGCGGTGATGCGCCTTGAGGTAGGCGGTCTGGTACGTGATCAGCGCGTAGGCGGCCGAGTGCGACTTGTTGAAGCCGTACCCGCCGAACTTGATGATGTTGTCCCAGGTGTTCCGCGCGACGTCCTCCTCGCAGCCGTTCGCCACGGCGCCTTCGATGAACTGCGCCGAGAACTTCTGCATGATCTCGGGCTTCTTCTTGCCCATCGCCTTCCGCAGGTTGTCCGCGTCGTTCAGGGAGAAGCCCGAGAGCTCCACCGAGGCGAGCATGACCTGCTCCTGGTAGACGAGGCACCCGTAGGTGCTGTCGAGGATCGGCACCAGGCTCTCGTGGGGGTAGGTGATCTCCTCGCGGCCATGCTTGCGGTCCACGAACATGTCCACCATGCCGGACTCGAGCGGGCCAGGCCGATACAGCGCGAGCACCGCGATCACGTCGTCGAAGCAGTCCGGCTTGAGCCGCGACAGGAGCTTGCGCATCCCCTCGGATTCGAGCTGGAACACGCCGAGGGTGTCGCCCGCCATGAGCAGCTCGAAGACCCCGGGGTCGTCCAGCGGGAGCTCGTCCATGACCGGGGGCTCCAGGCCCCTGCGCCGGATGTTGTCCAGGCAGCGTTCGATGATGGTCAGGGTCCGGAGCCCCAGGTAGTCCATCTTGAGGAGCCCGAGCTCCTCCAGCTGCGGCGCGGGGTACTGGGTGGTGATGTCGTCACCGTTACGGCCCAGGGGCACGTAGTCCACCGTGGGACCCGGCGTGATGACCACCCCCGCCGCGTGGGTGGACACGTGGCGGGACATGCCTTCCAGGGACACCGAGTACTGGAACAGCTCCTTCCAGCGCGGCCCCTGGTCGCGGAACGCCTGCAGGTCGCCGTCCTCCTCGAGGGCCTTGGCGAGCGGCGGGGCGCCGGGACCCGCGGGGATCTTCTTGGAGATCTTGTTGATCTCGTTGAGGGGGAGATCGAGCACGCGCCCCACGTCGCGGACGACGGTCCGGGAGGCCATCGTCCCGAAGGTCACGATCTGGGTGACGCACTCGCGTCCGTACCTCTCCCGGGTGTACTCGATGACCCGCTCACGGCCCTCCTTGCAGAAGTCGATGTCGATGTCGGGCATCGACACGCGGCTCGAGTTCAGGAAGCGCTCGAAGAG
>CAZEFP010000300.1:0-5004 GCA_964511565.1 uncultured Planctomycetaceae bacterium | reverse complement strand
CCAGCTCCCGCCCCCGAAGCGGTCGTCGTCCGCGCCGAGCGGCGCCTCGGCTGCGCCGTCTGTGGCCTTCGCGCCGGCCTTCCTGGCGCGCTTGATCCGGTCCTCGCCCACCTCCCGCGTGCTCGCCTGGAACGGCGCCATCAAGGACACCGAGGTCAGGCGTCGGGCCTCGCCGGTCTCGAGCTCGACGAGCCAGAGGTCGCTCCCGTGACGCCGCTCCGCGTAGGGACGGTAGAGGTACGCCGCGTAGCGCCCGCTGGCGGAGAACGCGGGGGCGCTGGCCGAGGGACCGAACAGCCCGTCCTCATCGAAGATGGTCTCCAGGTCGAACTTGACGCCCCCCTCCTCAGAGGATTCCTTGGCGTCCTGGAGGGGCAGGCCGCTCGCGAGGGGGGCGAGGGCGACGAGGGGGAAGGAGCAGCAGAGTGCGAGGAGTTGCGTCATGGGAGGGAGCCGCTGCGGGCTACGGGCTCCGCTTCGCGACCCTCCGATGCTAAGTGGGCCCCCGAGATCCGACGAGGTGTCGGGCCCCCTTGCCCGGGTAAGACGTGAATCAGACCAGGGACGTGACCAGTTCCGGGAAGATGATCACCAGGAGGAGGCCCAGGGCCTGGATGCCGATGAACGGCAGGACGCCGCGGTAGATGTCACCGGTCCGGACCTCGGGCGGCGCGACGCCGCGCAGGTAGAAGAGGGCGAAGCCGAAGGGCGGCGTCAGGAACGAGGTCTGCAGGTTCATGGCGATCATCACGCCGAACCAGATCATGGCGTCCCCCTCGATCCCCAGGCTGGCGGCCGCGGGGACGATGAGCGGCAGGACGATGAAGGCGATCTCGAAGAAGTCGATGAAGAAGCCGAGGCCGAAGATGACGAGGTTGGCCACCACCAGCAGGCCGATCTTCCCGCCGGGCAGGCCGGTGAGCATGTCCTCGATCCACACGTCGCCGTAGACCCCGCGGAACACCAGGGTGAAGGCGGTCGAACCGATGAGCAGGAAGATCACCATGGTGGTGAGCTTCGCCGTCTCCTCGACGCTCTCCCTCAGCTTCGCGAAGGAGATCCGTCGCCGGGACGCGGCCAGGGCGAGCGCGCCGAGGGCCCCCAGGGCGCCGGCCTTGGTGGGGGTGGCGACGCCGAGGAAGATGCTCCCCAGGACGATCAGGATGAGAGCCAGGGGAGGGATGAGCACCTTGAGCACGAGCACGAGCAGCGCGGCGCCCGTGACGTTGCGCTCCTCGGGGGGGAGGGCGGGGGCGCGGTCCGGGTGCCGCCAGGCGACCAACGCCACGTAGACGGCGTAGAAGCCGGCCAGCATGAGCCCGGGGACGAAGGCCCCTCGGAAGAGCTTGCCGGCGCTCACCTCCAGCTGGTCCCCCAGGACGATCAGCACGATGCTCGGCGGGATGAGCTGGCCGAGGGTCCCTGCGGCGCAGATCGTGCCGGTGGCGAGCTCCTTGCTGTAGCCGTACCGCAGCATGACGGGGAGCGAGATCATCCCCATGGCGACGACGGAGGCGCCGACCACCCCGGTGGCGGCGGCGAGGAGCGCCCCGACGAAGACCACCGCGAGGGCGAGGCCGCCGCGCCGGGCGCCGAAGAGCATCCCGATGGAGTGCAGCAGGTCCTCGGCGAGGCGGGAGCGCTGGAGGATCGTCCCCATGAGGACGAAGAAGGGCACCGCGAGCAGCACCTGGTTCTCCATGATCCCGAACACGCGCTCGGGGAAGTTGGCGAGGTAGATCCAGTCGAAGAACCCGAGCGCGATGCCGACGGCGCCGAAGATCAGCGCCGCGCCTCCCAGGGTGAAGGCCACCGGGAAGCCGGCGAAGATCAGCGCCATCACGACGCCGAACATCAGGGGGCCGAGCCAGTCGTTCACGCCGCGCTCCCCCGCCGGAGCTCGCCGGCGGCGCGCAGGGTGTTCGCGAGGCCCTGGAGGGCGAGCAAGGCGAAGGCCACCGGGAGCACGGCCTTGATCGGCCAGCGGGGAAGGCCGCCGGGGTCGGGGGAGACCTCGCCGATGCGCAGGGACTCGGCGGCGGCCGGGAAGCTGACGATGACCCCGTAGGCGCAGAACGGGAGCAGCAGCAGGGCCCCCCCGAGGGCGTCGGTCCAGGCCTTCCCGCGGGGGCCGAGCCGCCCGTACATCACGTCCACGCGGACGTGGGCGTTCTCCCGCAGCGCCCACGGGGCGGCGAGCAGGAAGAGGGCGCTGAACAGGTACCACTGCAGCTCATCCAGGGCCACGGACGCGAGGCGTCGGCCGGCCAGGGGCTCGAGGTAGCTCGCGAGGGCGTTGAAGGCGCCGACCAGCGCCATCAGGAGCACGGACCAGGCCGCGGTGCGCCCCACGAGGGTGTTGAGGCGATCGATCCCGTCGATGATCTTCACCCGCACAGCGTACGGCGCGTGCGGTCTCGACCCCAAGTCGCCTCCCCATTGAGCGTGGGAGACGCCAGCCTCAGAACGGCATGCCGATGCTGAAGTGGATCACCCAGTCATCCTCGCCGGGACGCGGGTCGGGGTTGACGGCGCCGTCGAGGCGGAGGGGGCCGATGGGGAGGAGGTAGCGCAGCCCGGCGCCGATGCCGAGGCGGACGTCGTCCACGTCGAAGAAGTCCGCGGCCTCGCGCTCCACGAAGCCCGCGTCCACGAAGGCGGCCGACTGGAGGGCCCCGATCATCTCGTAGCGCAGCTCGACGCTGGCAGTGGAGAACACCTCGCCGCCGAGGGGCTCGCCGTTGATGTCCTTGGGGCCGAGCTCGCTCTCCTGGAACGATCGGACGGAGTTCCCCCCGCCGGCGAAGAAGCGCTCCTGGATCGGGATGGACTCCTCGTCGTAGGCCGGCGCGATCAGGCCCGCTCGCAGGTTGAGGCCGAGCACGGTGGACGGGTTGAGGCGCCGGAACCACGAGCTGGAGAGCTTGCCGCGGAAGAACTCGAGCTCGGAGCCCAGCCCCTCGGCGGCGAGCTCCACCGACGCGTTCATGAACAGGCCGCGCGTGGGGGCGAAGAGGGCGTCCCGGTCATCGAAGCGCTGAGAGAGGGTCAGGCCCGCCACGTTGACGATGTTCTGGGCGTCCGCCACGTCGTCGTCCACCACCTTCACGTCCTTGGCCTCCGAGCGACCGAACTGGTAGCCGAAGGTCGTGGCCATGACGCCGCTCCACTCCTTTGTCACGTAGGCGCCGATGCCGCGGTTCTCCCTGAGGAAGGAGGGCTCCTGCCGGCGCTCGAAGTCCACCTGGATGTCGCCGATCACCTGCTCGTTCAGGAACCAAGGGTCGGAGAGGCGCACGCTGGCACGCAGGGCCCGGACCGCCACCATCACCTCCGCCGACCCGTCGATGCCGGATCGGAAGAGGTTCCTGTCCCGCGCGCCGACCGTACCTCGGAACAGCTCGTAGCTTCCGAAGCCGGGCTCGAAGTACACCTCGAGGGACTCCTGCTCCACCAGCTGCACCACGAGCGTTCGCTCGTCGCCCTCGCCCTCGACCCTGGAGCGGACCTCGGAGAACAGGCCGGTTCGATAGAGCGCGCGGATGCTGGCGCGCACGTCGCGGGTGCTGAACTCGTCTCCGGCCCGCAGCCGGAGCCTGGAGCGCAGGAAGCTCTTCTTGGTCCGCCCGTCGCTCTCGAACCGGACCTCCTGGATGGTCACGTGGGGCCCGGGCTCCACGGAGACCTCCATCTGGACGAGGTGGGACTCGGCGTCGACGTCGGCCTCCACCCTGACCTCGGCGTCGAGGTAGCCGTGGCTGGCGAGGGCGTCGAGCACGCTGCTCCGGAGGCGGCCGGGGATCCGCGGCTCGTAGGGGAGGTCCTCCTCGGCGCGCATGGGGGTGATGTCCCGCTGGGCCTCCCGGATGGCCTCGAGCACCTCGAGCTCGAGGTGCTCCTCCCCCAGGATCTCCGCGGGCTCCAGTCGATACCGGGGACCTGCGGTCACGTTCAGCCGTACGGTGACGGGGCCGCCCTCCTCCCGGGGGCCGGGGTCGTCCACGCTGGCGGTGGCGTCCAGGTGACCGAGGGCCACGAGGTCCACCACCACGCGGCGCGGGCTCCGCTCGACGCGCCGCTGTACGTACAGCACGTCACCGCGACCGAAGAGGCCGGTGCGGGGGCCGCTGACGTATCGCGCCAGGTCCTCCTCGCTCAGCGGACAGCTCGGGTCCGAGCTGACCTCCACGGGCCCGAGGGTCGAGCGCGCCCCCGCGCTGACCAGCAGCCGCGCCGAGGGTCCGTCCACCTCGTAGGAGACCTCGGCCGACGCATACCCACGCTCGGCCAGCAGCAGCTTCAACTCGTAGGCCGCGTCGTCGATGTAGACGGCCCGGCCTGCCGACTTGAACTTCCGCACGTAGGGGGCCGCCACCTCCTCGAGATCCGCCAGGAGGCCTGGAGGGGCGCCGACGATGGGCACGTCGGACTCCATGGGGCAGGGCTCAGGCGGGGCGGCGCCCACCACCGCGGGGGCGCCGACCAGCAGGAGCAGGGCGGCTCCAGCGGCTCGGGCGAGGCGTTGGGCGAGGGGAGAGGGCACGGCGCTACTTGAGCCTCAGGACCAGGCGGAGGCCGACGTTGTAGTCCTCGAAGGAGTCCCGCTCCATGACCAGGTACACCGCGTCGCGTTCGCGGGCGAGGCCCTCGCGCAGCCGGTAGGTGGCCTGGACCGTGAGGACCCCCGAGCGCGACACGTCGCGGCCGGAGACCACCTCGAGGCGGTCGACGAAGGACTCCCTGTCGCCGTCCTCGAAGCCGCCGGAGTCGAACCAGCCCTGGACCAGGTCGCGGGCCACGTACAAGGCGACGGTCTGCCCCGCGGCCCTCGCGCCTCGAGCCGTTCCGGGGGGACGCCCCGACAGCACGAGCATCACGAGGTCGTCGGGGACGAGGGGGGGATAGGAGCTGAAGTCGACCACCGCCTGGTCGTAGTCGCCCGAGATCTCGACCGTCACGTCGTAACCCGCCAGGCGGGTGGTGCCGATGAGCGCTAGCTCGGGG
>CAZEFP010000299.1:0-5043 GCA_964511565.1 uncultured Planctomycetaceae bacterium | reverse complement strand
CCCCCTGCTCCTCCATCCCCCGACACTCCTTGTCGCCCCCCCGGTCCCCTCGCCGCGGCGAGAGGGAGCCGAGCACCGGGTCGAGCTCTGGCACGAAGCTGAAGGCGAGCTGCGCCGAGTCCCCGGTCGGGGAGGTCAGCTCGAGAATGTAAGGGCCGCCCGGCAAGGCAGCAGAGGTCTGGATCTCGAACCGCTCGGGGGAGACCACGGACGCGACGGGCTGAACGACCCCGTCGATCGTGACCGTGCTCCCAGCGACGAAGTTCCGGCCCTGGACCCGGACGACGGTCCCGCCCGCCACGCTGCCGACCGCCGGGAAGAGGCTCTCCAGCACCGGCGGGGCGCTGACGGTGAAGCCGTCGCTGCGCCGCCCCTCGACGCCGGTCGGGTCGATCACGACGACGTCGTGGGTCCCAGCGATCGTGGCGGCGGTAGTGAGCGTGATGGTGCTGTCGTCCACGACCGTGCAGCCCCCCGACTGGCCGTCCACGTAGACCTGATCACCAAGGACGACCCGCGCCCCCCGGCGGAAGCCAGATCCGGCCACGGTGACCGCTGCGCCCCCCCACGGGTCGCCGGTCCCGGGGCTCACGGAGGAGACCACGGGGCTGGGGGGGGTGACCTCGAGGGCTCCCACGAGGATGTCCCGCGCTCCCGTCGAAGTGGTCACCGTGAGGTCGAAGTGCCCCGCCGCCGCGCCGCCGGGCACGGTGACATCGACGTGGACGCTGGAGCCGAACCAGACCACGTTGGAGATCGCCACGTTGGGGTCACTCGCCACCAGGGTCGACCCCGCGAAGAGGCCCGTCCCGCCCACGGAGAGGCTGCTGGTCTGCCCCGCCACGACGCGGAGCGGATAGCCATCCGACGCCCGTCCGAGCCTCACGGAGACGTCAGGGCCCACATGGACGGTCCCCATGGCGTGGATCTCGGTCCCTGAGACCTCGGCGGTCCCCAGGACTCCGGCCTCGAAGTCCGTGGCCACGCTCTGCCCACCCCCGAGATTCGCCGCGGACACGGGCTGATCGAGGGGATCCGCAACGACCGTGTAGGTGCCGGGTTCGAGGCCCCGCACGGTGAAGGACCCCGTGGCATCGGCGAGCGTCGCGGCCGCCACCCTCCCCGCGCCATCCCGCACGGAGACGTGGGCGCCCGCGACGCCGCTCCCGTCGGCGCTCCGGCAGACCCGGCCGCTGATCCCCCCCTGGCTCGAGCTGGGGTAGATGCTCGCCAGGCCCGATCGCTCGTCGCGACTGGGGCTCCGGTGCAAGATGACCGCCGTGTCGACGTAGGGGTACATCGTCGAGCCGCAGACCCCCGAGTGGTCGAGGCCGGCGACGTGGCCGAGCTCATGGGCCATCACGTCCTGGACGTCGAAGCGTCCGCCCATACCGCTGGTGGTGAAGCGGAAGTTCTTGCCGTTGAAGAGGACGTCGGCGTCGACGATGCGGCCGTTCTCGAAGAAGCTCACCGGGGTGATCGCCACCGTCCCAGACCCGCCGGTGAAGAAGCCGCTCGAGTTGTTCTCGTCGAACGTCACCAGGTGGATGTCGTTGCTCTCCCAGTCCGTCCGTGACGTCACGCCGGTGTTCACGAACCGGAACGAGGTCCGCCCGGACGCGTTCCAGCTGTCGACGGCATTCCCGATGGCCGTGACGTGGCTCCCGTCCGAGATGTTGTCCGATCCGTCCTCCTGGATCGCGATCGTGACCCCCTGGGGGCTCGACCAGTACAGGTCGTTTCCGTTCTGAACGTACCGGAGCCGAATATGGGCCGTGGCCGACGCGACCAGCGTGGCGATGAGGACGAGGCGCAGGAGGCCTCCGCCACGCCTCCACGGACCCAGGCGGCTCACCGGCCCCCCTCCATCGCAGCGGCACGCGTCTGGGCCGCGGCTTCGATCCGCCCCACGAGCTCCGCGTAGTCGACGACGTCGCGGCCGTGGACCTGGCGGGCGCGTCCTTCGGAGACGAGGACGAGGTCCTCGGCGGTGCGGACAGCGAGGCGAGTGCCGTCTGGCTCCGTCACGAGGCGGTACTTCCCCTGCCCGAGCCCCGTGGGCATCCGCAGGCCGCTCGCCGCGGGGGCGCCGAGCAGCAGCACCAGGTCCTCTCCCTCGACCAGACCCGGGAGCCCCGGGATCAACATCCCCTCCCCCGATGGCAGCACGCCCCCGGGGAGACGGACCGTCCTTGAAGGCTGATCCTCTCCCCAGAACGTCCGCTCCACCGAGATCTCGTAGTCGGTGCACACCACGCCTCCTCCAAGCGCGTGGCTCTCCTTGCCCGTGACCCGGCCCTCGAGGACCAGGTCAGAACGCTCGAAGGCCTCCTCGAGGTCCATGCGCAGGGCCGTTCCGGCGCGCACGGCAGCAGGCTGCACGACAGCGGCATCGCTGACGAACAGACCGGTGACCGCGCCGATCAGGACGGCGAGAGGAGGCGAGAGACGCATGCCATGGGGAGTGGCTCGGGGAGGGGGCCGCGCCGCGCTGGGGTGGCGCGGAGCTCGGGCCGCGGGGGGCGGCCACTGATGAGTTCGACACCTCGCCGATCTCCCCTTGATACCGGGGCACTCCGAGGCCCCCCGGTCTCAATCCGAGCCCGAAGCCGGGGCGCCCTGAGCGGGGTACGGTTGGTCAACGACGCGGCATCGCCACCGCCTCGACTCCCCGCCCGCCGCTCCTCTCCCCGAAGGAGATCCCCAAGAATGGACGCTGAACGCCTCCTGAATCGCATGTGCCGCCGACGCGGGCTCCCCGCCTCGCACGGGGCCGAGCTCCTCCCCATGGTCCGGAGAGCCGTCATCTCTTCGGCGCGGGTACGGCGCCGGCTCCTGACCCTCATCGATCAGACGCTGGCGAGGCGCTCGGACGGGGACCCCAGCGCGACGCTGGAGAGCCTGGAGGCGGACCTGGATGAGGAGGTCCTGGTCTCGGTGGCCCGCCGGATCCACGCGTGGAGCCCACCCTGGAAGAAGGAGGGGCCCACCGGAGGTCAGGCCCAGGCCGACTTCGACCTCAGGGACGGCGACCTGCCGGGGGGCCTCGGCGGGGACCTCTGATCGCTCCAGAGATCGGAGCCGTTGGGGCTCAGCGGCGGCGGCGGCGGGTCTTCTTCTTCTTCTTGGCCATCTTGACCTCGAGCGGGGCGGCCTTGCCGTCCTCCCCCACCACGACCTTCGCGGTCTTCGAGCCCAGGGTCTCGTGCCAGAGGGAGACCTCGTGCTCACCGGGGGGCAGGCCCTCCAGGGAGAACTGTCCCTTCTCGTCCGTGATCGCCCAGTGTGTGGCGTCCGTCACCACGAGCCAGGACTTCATCCAGGTGTGCATGTCACACGTGACCTTGATGCGCTCGGGCTCGTTGTAGGTCCGCTCCAGGCGCTTGCCCGCGAGGACGGTCTGGTTCAGGTCCTCGTTCAGGACCGTGATCAGGTGGACGTTGTGGGACGTCTCGTCCGAGTTGAGGAACGCCACCTTGGCGCCCTTGGGGACCACCAGCAGGTGCGGGGTGAAGCGGCAGCCCTTCTGATCCAGCTCGTAGGGCTTCTCGGGGATCTCGACCTTGACCCCCTCGACCTTCACGCTGACCACGACCCCGAGGAGCCCCCGGTCCTCGCCGATGACCAGGCTGAGGTCCTTGCGGTCCACCTCCTCTCCCGGCGGGCAGCAGCCGCTCGCCGACTTGGCGGAGACCACCAGGTCCTTGACCTCCGGCAGGTCGCCCTCGAACTTGACCGAGCCGGTCACGGTCCCGCCCTTCTTGGCCGCAGCGGCCGGGGCGGGATCCTTGACGGGCTCCTGCCCGAGGCTCGCGCCCGCGAGCATGAGGGTGGTCAGGAAGGACGTGGCCAGGAGGCACCCGAGGGAGAGACTGCCGTTGTTCATGGGCCCAATGATAATGCGAATGCGCAGGGTCGTCGCCTGCGCATTCGCAACACGGGGCCGACGGTTCAGCTCAGCTGAGTCTCGTTGGTCCGGGGCGAGACCGGGTGGCTGGCGAGGCGTCCGGGCACGGGGAGCGCCCCCACGAGGGGCGTCGCCCACTCCACGAACGCGCTCGAAACATCGTCCGTACCGTTGATGAACTCCTCGGGGACGTGGCGGGTCGCGGCGGCGACCACCGAGAGGTCGTTCACGACGTAGAGCGGCTCGTAGGAGCCGTCATTGGAGCCGCGCTGGATGGCGAGCGAGCCGTGCTGACGCTCGCCGGAGGTGGCCACGCGGACCGCTGCCCGTCCCACCTCGCGCGCCTCGAGGGCGTCCTGCTCGGAGATCACGCCGAAGAAGCTCCGCTGGAGGTACCCGAAGGTGTCGGCGCGCACGCGCTTGGCGGCCGAGACCTTCGACTTGACCAGCTCGGAGAGGTAGTCCCCCAGGGCGCCGGTCCCCGAGAGCTGGATGTTGCCGTGGCTGTCCACCTCGGTGCCGCTGGCGATGACCTTGCCCTCGGCGTCGTGGATGCCCTCGGAGACCGCCACGAGGCAGCGGCCGTGCTTGAGCAGCATCTCCTCGACGCGGTCGCAGAACTCCTGCCGGTCGAAGACGCCCTCGGGCAGGTAGATCAGGTGGGGCCCGTCGTGCTCGTGCCGGCGCGCGAGACGGCTCGCGGCGGTGAGCCAGCCAGCGTGGCGGCCCATGATCACGTTGATCTTCACGCCGCCGAGGCTGCGGTTGTCCTGGTCGTCCCCCATGAAGGCCTGGGCGACGAAGCGCGCGGCCGAGCCGAAGCCGGGGGTGTGATCGCAGCCGGCGAGGTCGTTGTCGATGGTCTTGGGGACGTGGAAGAGGCGCACCTCGTATCCGATCTCGAGGGCGGCCTCGTTCAGGAGGTGAGCCGTCTCCGCGGAGTCGTTGCCGCCGACGTAGAAGAAGTAGCGGATGTCGTGCGCCTTGAAGACGTCGAGGACTCGCCTGCAGGCCTCGGGCGTCGGCTTGCGGCGCACGGAGCCGAGCGCGGCGGCCGGGGTCATCGCGACCCGCTCGAGCTCCTCGCGCGACTCACGGCCCAGGTCGATGAGCCGCTCCTCGATGATCCCCTCGAT
>CAZEFP010000298.1:0-5047 GCA_964511565.1 uncultured Planctomycetaceae bacterium | reverse complement strand
CCCTGGTCCAGGAGGAGGGGCTTCAACGCCCGCCGGCGCGCCCGGAGGTCCGAGGCGAAGCGGTCCACCGTGAACTCCGGACCCAGCGGCTCGGGGCCCAGGGGCTCCAGGGCCTGCGCCCCCTCGGGCGCGAAGCGGAAGCGTCCGAACTTGCGGACGTCCAGGAAGCGCAGGCGCGTTCGTCGCCCCCCGCCGCGGAGCAGGTGGAGCTCGACCCGCTGGTAGGCCTGGGCGGGCTCCTCCCAGGCGTCCACGACCAGGCGGCCCGTCATGCGGAGGTGGCAGAGGATCGCCCCCGCGGGCTCCCCGGACCGCTCGAGGTCCATGACGACCCACTTCGCCCGCCGCCGAACGGTCGCGATGGTCGCCCCGCGAACCGCCCCGGCGAACTCATCGGGCGAGGCCCCACCGAGCGAGCGCACCCAGTCCACGTCCACCCCCAGGATCTCGCGCCCCTCCGCGTGGGGCCGGATCAGGGCTGCCGTGGTCTCGACCTCCGGAAGTTCAGGCATCACGGCAGTTTATCCCGCCGGAGCGAGCCCGAGGCGCCGCCCCGCCCGCCTCTTTGGTGGGCTCCGCGCGAGCGCTCGCGGGGACCGTGCTCCGGCCAGCCCTTCGAGAGTGGCCGTTCGGCGCACAAGTCGGGAGCGGATCCGGTCGATGGTTGGGGTGCCGGCAGGAGAGCCGGCCCAACCCCGACCCCCATGCGTGAGACCTGCCAAGAACGCCCGAATTATCCAGAGCTGATCCTCAGCTGCCGGACCGCCGCGGGCCTCTCACAGGCGGAGCTCGCCGAACGGGCCAGGGTCTCCCCCTCCACCATCAGGCTCTGGGAGAGCCCGACCTACGAGGGGATCGACCTCTCCATCCTGCAGCGGGTCGCTCGCGCCACCGGGACGACGCTCAGCCTCGAGTTCAAGCGGGCCCCCACCGAGGCGCTCCAGCCCGTCGACGTCGCGCCCACTCCCGAACCCCGCCCCGCTTCGCGGCCCGTCCGGAAGCGCCGCCGTCAGCGCTCCCGCGCCTGGCTCGCCCTCCTCGACCAGAAGGTGGCATGAAGCTCGCGCTCCTCGCCTCCATCGCGGCCCTCCCTCTCCTGGGCGGGTGCATCACCGAGACCGAGGGCAGCGTCGGCACGTCCGCATCCGTCCGTACCGAGGGCGTCATCGTCGTCGGCGACATCGACCAGGTCTGGGCCCGGACGAGCTCCATCGTCCGCAGCATGGCCAGCGGCCCGGTCCAGTCTGCGGGCCTCGAGCGGAGCCTGCGCACCGAGGTGCGTGGCCGCGAGGTGGTGACCTTCGTCGAGCCCTACGACGCCCGCCGGACCGTGGTCCACGTGCGCTGCGACGACCCCGCCATCGCCGAGCGGATCCGCATGCGCGTCATGAGCTACTGAGCGCGACCGCCCCTACGGGGCCTCGGCTCAGATGAAGACCTCGACGTCGTCCCCCTCGAGGCGCGTCTTGAAGCGCCGCGCCGGCTTGCAGGCGACGCCCTGGGCCGCCCCCGTCGCGGGGTCGAACAGGTAGCGGTGCAGCGGGCAGACCGCGTAGCGCCCCTTCTCGAGCGGGCCGGACTGGATCTGCCCGTCCGCGTGGGGGCAGCGCGAGTCCAGGGCGTGGATCTCGCCGTCCACCTTGCACAGGAGCAGCCGCGTGCCCCCGGCGTGGGGGTCTCCGAGGTCGACGCTGCGCGCCTCGCCCTCGGCGACCTTGGCTCCGCCCTTGACGAGCACGGGCTTGCGGGAGAAGAGGTTGGAGATCCACTTGCCGACCATGGGTTCCATCGTACCCGCGGCGCGCCCGCGATCCTCCGCGCGATAGGATCCCTGGTCCGATGAAACCGGTCCTCCTCCTCGACGTCGTCGGCCTCACCCCGCGCCAGGTCCAGGCCGACGTCACCCCCCACCTCGCCGCCCTCGCCGCCCGCGGTGGGATGTCGCCCATGGGAGCGGTGCTCCCCGCCGTCACCTGCTCGGCCCAGGCGACCATGTTGACCGGCGCCCTGCCGTCTGCCCACGGCGCGGTGGGGAACGGGTGGTGCGACCCGGCGAGCCGGGAGGTGGCCCTGTGGCGCCAGTCGAACCACCTCGTGGGCGGGGAGAAGGTCTACGAGACCGCCCGCAAGCTCGACCCGAGCTTCACCTGCGCGAAGCTCTTCTGGTGGTGGAACATGGGCGCCGCCGTGGACCGCTCCATCACCCCGCGGCCGTACTACTTCGCCGACGGCGCCAAGCAGGTGGCGATCTACTCGACGCCGCCGGAGTTCGGCGAAGCCCAGGAGCAGCGCCACGGCGCCTTCCCCTTCTTCGACTTCTGGGGGCCGAAGGCCGGGCTGCCCTCCAGCCGTTGGATCGCGGACGCCACCATCTCGACCCTCGAGGAGCACCGGCCCACGCTGACCATGGCCTACCTCCCCCACCTGGACTACGACCACCAGCGCTTCGGGCCCACCGACCCGCGCTCGGTCCAGGCACTGCGGGAGATCGACGCGGTCATCGGCGACCTGGTGGCCGCCGCGGACCGGCACGGCGCCGAGACCATCGTGGTCAGCGAGTACGGCATCCGGGACGTGTCGCGCCCCGTGCACATCAACCGGGCCCTGCGGGACGCCGGCCTGCTCGCGGTCCGGCCGACGCCGAAGGGGGACGTGCTGGACACCTTCGCGAGCCGAGCCTTCGCCGTCGCGGACCATCAGGTGGCCCACGTCTATTGCCAGAACGAGGCGGACGAGGCGGCGGCCCGTGAGCTCCTCACAGGCCTCCCCGGCGTCGCGGCCGTCCTGGACGCAGAGGGCAAGCGCGACGCGGGGCTCGACCACCCCAACGCCGGCGCGCTGGTCGCCCTCTCCGACCCCGACGCCTGGTTCACCTACTACTACTGGTCCGACCCCGCAGGTGAGCCCGACTTCGCCCGCACCGTCGACATCCACCGCAAGCCGGGCTACGACCCCGTGGAGATGTTCGTGGACCCCGACTTGAAGGTCCCGGCGCTGCGCGTGGCCCGCCGCCTCGCCCAGAAGAAGCTCGGCATGCGCTACCTGATGGACGTGATCCCCCTGGACGCCTCCCTCATCAAGGGCAGCCACGGCCTGATCCCCGAGGACCCGCAGGACGGCCCCATCTGGCTCTCGTCCATGGCCGTCGACGACGACCCCGGCGGCGGCACCGTGCCCATGACGTCGGTCAAGGCGCGGGTGCTCGCAGCGCTGCAGCGGTGATCCACGGCAGCGGGGGGGCGAGCACGGATTCCCCTTCACGCTGGATCCGGGATCCCGTGCAATCGCAGCCATGAAGCTGGCGCTGCTGCTCCTCCCGATGATCGCCCTGCCGTCCCTCCAGGACGACGGGGACGAGGGCGGCGCCCACGTCTTCCAGCTCTCCGAGAGCTGCGCCCGATGCCACGACCAGAGCCCCAACGCCTCGGCTCTGACCCGGCCGGACGGGGCGGACGGCTCTCCCCACGGGCTCTGGAAGGGGACGATGATGGCCCAGTCGTTCTTCGACCCTTATTGGCGCGCGAAGATGGCCCGGGAGATCGAGCTCGGCGAGGCGGACGGGGCCTTCACGCGGGCGGAGGTGGAGTCCCTCTGCCTGCGCTGCCACGCCCCCGCCGCCCACCACCACGACCGCCTGATGGGGAACCCGACGCGCTCCATGGCGGCGCTGCGCGAGGACCCCGCGGCCATGGACGGGGTGACGTGCACCGTGTGCCACCGCATGACGGGCGAAGGCCTCGGGGACTCGTCCACCTTCGACGGGTTTCCGCCCCATGACCTCGAGGCGCGGATCTGGGGTCCTTACCCGGACCCCGCCGCCGGCCCCATGCGCGTGCACACGGGCTACGAGGTCACCTACGGGGAGCACATGGTGCTGTCCTCGGTGTGCGCCACCTGCCACACCCAGACCAGCCACCACGGCGGCGAGGCCTTCCCCGAGCAGTCGCCGTACCTGGAGTGGCGCAACAGCGTCTACTCCTACGAAGACGAGGTGACCGAGGACTCCCGGAGCTGCCAGCAGTGCCACATGGAGGACCAGGACGAGATGCGCATCGCCCACAACCCGGGCGGCTTTGATTTCGGGTTCATCGACGAGCGGCCGGAGGTGCGCGGGCACCGCTTCGTGGGCGGCAACGCCTTCATGCTCGACCTCATGGCCGATCACGCTGCCGAGCTCGGCGTCCTCGCGCCCCCCGAGGCCCTGCGGGAGACCGCCGAGCAGACCCGGCGCCAGCTCGCCCGGCGCACCGCGCGCTTGACCCTCGAGGATGCCTCCCTGGACGGCGACCGCCTCGCCTTCAGCGTGCGGGTGGAGAACCTCACGGGGCACAAGCTGCCCACCGGCTACCCCGGCCGAAGGGTGTGGGTGGAGGTGATCGTCGAGGATCAGGAGGGCGTCGTCTGGTCCAGCGGGACCGTGTCCGAGGACGGCCGCATCGAGGGTCCGAAGGACCCCTTCGCCATCCCCCACCAGGCCGGGATCGTCGTGGCCGCCGCGGCGCCCCAGGTCTACGAGCTGGTGGCCCTGGACACCGCTGGCGCGCCGACCTCCCAGCTCACCCGCATGGCGGTCCGGAGCAAGGACAACCGGCTCCTGCCCAGGGGCTGGCGCCCGGATGGACCCCACGTGGCCGAGACCGCTCCCGTGGGGGTCGGTGACGACGACGACTTCATCGGCGGCTCGGATCGCACGGCCTATGCCGTCGAGGCCCCCGGCGCGGAGGGCCCCCTCACCATCCGCGCCCGCCTGCTCTTCCAGGCGGTGCCGCCCCACTGGGTGGACGACCTGCGCGCCTCGAAGGCCAGCGAGGCCGACGACTTCGTGCGGCTCTATGACTCCCGCTCCCACGCGCCCGAGGTGCTGGCCTCCCACCAGCTCACCCTCGGCGACTGAACTTCGACGGCCGCCCGGGAGAGGGCCCGCGAGAGAGGGCCCACGGAGACCCCGCGCGGTGGTTAGGCTGGCGGCCATGACCCTGACCCGTGACGCTGCGTACGAGCGACTCCGCTCGTGGACCGACTCCGAGGCCCTCATGACCCACGCCCG
>CAZEFP010000297.1:0-5056 GCA_964511565.1 uncultured Planctomycetaceae bacterium | reverse complement strand
CGGAGAATGTCATCCGCCCCGAGGGTGAACCCGGAGGCCCCGAGGGACAGGACCGTGTTGGCCGGCGTGGAGTCCTGCACCACGTAGGGGGACGCGCCGGTGGTCTGCCCCGTGTACGTGTTGTACCCGCTGTGCTTGAAGTCCGGGTAGCCGATGGCGGCCGTACCGCCGCCGGCCATGCCGCCCACCAGGAACCGGTCCGTGCCGCTCTCAAACTGCGGGAGGTCGAAGGCCTGGTCCCGCGTGTTGAAGCTGTTCAGGGCGCCGGCCTGACTGTACTGGGTGAAGCGGTCGTTGAGGGAGGCCGCGTCGATGGTGTCCCCGTCGAGGATGGGACCCTGGGTAAGTCTGCTCATCTGTACCTCCCGATGGCCAGCCACCGGTTGTTCCACAAGTGGCCGTAGGGCACCTGGTCCCCGCCGCTGGTGGTCTCGGCCGCATCCACGGACGGCTCCCCGTTGCGCCACTGGAGGGTCAACGTCAGGTCACCGGGCGGGAACAGCCCCGTACCGAAGATGCGGGAGGTTTGGTGGTAGCCCCCTCCCCGCCGTTCTCCGATGTTGACCCCATCCACCAGGATGCGGAGGTTCATGTAGTTGGGCGAGCCGGGGAGGCCGTCGTTGGCGCCATAGGCGAAGATGTTGTTGACGTAGACGTTGCAGCTCCACTCCACGAAGAGGGACCCGCCCTTGAAGCCGGTCAACGTCTCCTGGGTGAGGGTGCGCCACCCTCCCGCCGCCTTGCGGATGGTGCTGGACTCCCAGGCCGAGGACCCCACGCCGTCGTCTACTTCGTTCGTCTGCTCCCCAGTGGTGCCGGTCTGGTCATCGGACCAAACCTGGTGCAAGGCGTAGTCCTTCAACCGGGAGGCCTCGACAAAGCCGTCCGGCATCTGGGTGCGGTCCAGCGTGGTCATGCTGGACTGTTGCGCCCGCTGTTCTTCGTTCAACAGCTCGGGGGAGATAGACCGCCCGCTCCGGGCCTCGCTTTGCGTCCAGTGCTTCGTCATGCCCGCACCCCCGCCACCACGCGCGTCCCCTTGGTGGTGTACTCGTATTCGTATCCGACCAGCACAAGGTCTTCGTCCGTCTCCAGCTCGAAGCAGAACCAGGCGGCGGACATGTGCGCCACGGAGAAGCGGAGCGGGACCAGGCGGTCGATACGGTAGGCGTTCTTCCCCAGGACCTCCGCGTCCAGGACCGGCTGGGGGGAGGCGTCGGGGGACTGGGCGGTGTAGGTCTGCTCCAGGGTCGGGACCAGGGAGAAGTCCTTGTAGTGCCTCATCTGCACCTTCGGCTTCCCCGTGGTCATCACCCACACGGTCACGTAGCTGACCTGCTTCTGCATCTGCGGGTCCCCGAAGGCCATCCAGGCGGACCGGTACGTCGAGGTGGGCGGGGCGTTGACGGTCAACGTCTCGCCCACGTAGTCCGCGCCCATGGCCCGCTTCCCCGAGATGACGAAGAGGCCGCGCTGGGAGTCCGTGCCCCCGGTTTCGTTCCCGGTGTTGTGGCCGAAGATGATGGCCCCGGAGTACAGCGTGGCGATGGCGCCCACGGGGAACCCGGTGCGGGTGGTCCACGGGGACAGGCTCTCCGCCCGCTGCAGCCGGTCCACGTGGAGGACCAGGCCGAGGTTGGGCCGGTCGTTGCCGTCCACCGGGACGTAGACGTGGTACTCCCGGGTCAGCTCGGAGAAGCACCCCACGGCCCTCGGGTGACAGTCCGGGGTGATGCGGCGGATGAGGTCATCCTGGGGGACCGTCAGGTTGACCACCTCATTGATGGCGCCGCCTGTGAGGCCTCCCAGGACCGCGTACACGCCGTCCAGGGCCAGGAACACCACCCCGAGGCCGGGAACCGTCTGGATGCTGTGGGGCGCCCTGCAGGTCACGCCCTCCGTCAGGGTGGTGACCTGGAAGCCGGTGGCCGCCGTCCCTTGCACCACGTCAATCCCGTTCTCCCGGAAGACCAGCAAGGTGTTGTAGTTGCTGAACAGTGCGGTGATGGCACCGCCCCGGGCGGACAGCTCGATGTAGGCGTCCGCCGCAAACTGTTCGATGAGGCCGGCGGCCGAGTAGTAGAGGGTCCGCCCGTCTTCGACGCCCCCATCCAGGAACAGGGAGCCCGCGAAGAGGGCGGAGAAGCGGGCGCGGGGCGCCGGGAGCGGCCCCGTAGCAATCTCGGGGGACGGCTGGCCGAGGTTGGCCGTGCTCACCGCATCGAAGAACAGGGGCTCCGTGTTGTTGCGGATGAGGTCGATAAAGTAGAGCGTGGTGTCCCCGGGGCTGGTGGCGTCCCCGCTGTAGTTGGCCGTCCGGTACAGCTTGCGGGCGACCGTCCCCGGCGGCCCGGTGGGAATGTCCAGGGCGCACGCATGGCGGAACCCGTCAGCATTGGCGGGGAGGCCCCACTGGGTGGACTGGACCGTGGACGTAGGCCCCTCGGAGCCGGTGTCCGTGATGAAGGACACCGCCCAGCCGAACAGGGAGCGCTTGTCCCCGGCCACGGGACTGGACCCGGTGTTCTTGCTGAACCCCAGCCCCCACCGGCCGCCGTCGGGGATGGCCTGGCCGTCCGAGGGGCACCACAGGGTCACCGCCCCGTTCCCCGAGGCCACGGGCGGGTTGCTCGCCGGCGCTGCGGGCATCGGCTTGACGGTCCGGGGCTCCACCGGAGCCGGAAGGCCGTTGAACCCGAAGTCCCGGATGACCTGGGAGGCCGCGCCCGTCAGGCCGGCGCCGTTGCGGGGCAGGGGCCAGGGGTTCACCAGGACCGGCCGGTCCACGCCGTTGGTGATGATGGTTCCGTGCCCCGTGTCGGTGTACCAGCTCCCGGCCTCCGTGGGGGCGGGGACGTGCCTCCCGGTGGCGAGGGTCACAAGCTGGTCCGCTCCGTCGGCTTCGTAGAGGAGCTGCAGGTTGCCCGACTCCTCGAAGAGGACATGCTGGCGAGCTCCACCGGCCACGGCCTGGGCGACATGCAGGGAGGAGATGGGGCCGCACGTGGCGAAGGGCACCCACGAGGTAGCGCCAGGCTTCCAGGTTTCGTACCCGATGCGGGTGGACCACCCTCCCGTCGTCTTGTCGATGACCAGGTTGTCCGCTTCCCCCGCGTTCTGCGGGTTCTGCGGGAGCTTGGTGGCAATGCCGCCGGCCAGCGTGGTCTGGTATACCTGCTGCTTCATGGCGTGAACGTCAGCTTACCAAAGGGGTTCCGCACGAAGCGATAGCCGGCGGTGGGGTTGCCCTTGATGATGCGCCGGGGAACCGCCTTCAAGTAGGCCTGCTCCATCTGCTTGTAGAGCGTGTCCCGCTTGCGCTGGTAGACGGCGGACAGGGCGGGGTTGTCCACCTTCAAGGCCAGGGACTCCAGGGCCGCGTAGGCGATGACCTGGGCGTAGGCGTGGGGGACCAGCGGGGCGTCCTGGTCCTCCTGGAGGCGGGCGGGGTTGATGAGCAGCCGGACGTTCAGGTCCTGGTCCCCCGAGACGTGGGGGTACAGGCGGATGCTCTGGTAGGCCGCGCTCTGGTTCCAGCGGTAGCGGATGGCCGAGGCCTGGAAGCCCTGGGTGGACAGGTTGGAGAGGGACAGGTCCGGGAGGAGGACCATCCCACCCACGGCCGGGTTGTCCGGCGGTACGGTGTCCGTCCCGGTGGCGACTCCCGTGGGCTCGGCCGGTTCCACGTGGCGGATGCGGACCGGGGCCAGGATGCCGGCCTCGGGACAGGTGAAGTAGTACCGCCTCCACAGGCCCGTCTGGGGGTCGAGCGGTTCCGGCTGAAAGCTCAACGTCTCGGTGTCCGTCAGGCTGTAGGTGGCCACCTTGCTGAACGCGGACTCCCAGCCGTCGGACGCATCCTTCGGGTACACCTCGAAGTTGGTGGCCGCCGGCCCTTGCACGTTCACCATGTAGACGTTCACGGTGCGGGCGCCCTGGGCGACCCCGGCCACCACGGAGATGCCCCGGGCGGTGTTGGGGGCGCGAATGACCTTCCCCGAGGTGGGTAGGTAGGCCTCGATGGTCCCCAGGAGGTCCGGGTCCAGGTTGGTGTCTTCCAGCTCCCACTGGGAGAGGAACAGCGCCTTGGCCGGGATGCCTACGCTGGGGTCCGATACGTTCTGGACCTGCAGGCAATCGGAGGGGAGGTAGATATCGCGGCGCCGGATGCCGGCCGTGTAGGTGCCGGTCACGCCCACGAAGGGGCGGTCAATGAAGGCCGTGGTGGCGTTCTTCACCCACATGAGCGTGTGGGTAAACGTGGCGCCGTTGGAGTCGGTGACCCGCACCTCCGCCAAGGCGAAGTCCGAACCGGGGAGCACCTGGTCCGTGGAGACGGGGATGGCCACGCCCGCAAGCTGGTCCGAACCGTTGGTGAACGTGAAGTCGAAGGTGGTGTCCGTGAAGACCTTCAACTTGCGGTCACGGATGGCGAAGTCCCAGGGCCGGTCCGTCAGGATGCGGGCCTGGGCATCGTTCAGGATGCTGACCAGCTGAGACCGGTAGGTGTCGTTGGTGGGGTCGTAGTCAAGCAGATTGCCTACGAAGTCAATGAGCTGGCCAAGGTTCACGTTCACCCTCCACGCAAAGACCCCGCCCCGGTTGGGCGCCGGAGCGGGGCAAGGGGCAGAACAGCCCCAGGAGAACTAGAAGCGCTTGTAGACGATGAGGTCCACCGTGCCACCGGCCTCGGCCTCGACGGTCACGCCGAAGACGATGGTGTCGGTGGCCAGGGCGGCCTCCACCTGGCCCGCAGCGGTGCCCGCAGCGTTGACCACAGCACCAGCGGCAACACCACCAGCGCAGGACACGTCCTCGGCGTAGCCGGCCACGATGACGCGGACCTGCTCACCGGCGGCGGCGCCGTCGAGGGCGACACCAGCGGCCAGGCCGTTGCCCGTGGCCACGATGCCCGCCTGCTCCACGTAGAGGGTGCGGTCCGCGCCGGTCTGGGTGCGGTCGAAGGCGACCACATCCCCGGCGGCGATGGTGCCGGCGGCGATGTAGGTCTCCACCTGGCGGCGGTGCGAGGTGTCGCCGGCTTCCCCGGCGGCCA
>CAZEFP010000296.1:0-5064 GCA_964511565.1 uncultured Planctomycetaceae bacterium | reverse complement strand
CATGAGGATCGGGACCATCCGGTCCTCGATGCCCGTGCGGATGGCCTCCTCCACCGGGACGCCCTCGGCGGTCAGCGCCTCCCAGCGTCCGCCGAGCAGGACGCCGCCGCGGAGCGCGATGCCGAACAGGGCGGCGAAGCCGACGAGGGTGGACAGCGACACGACCGGCGCGCGGAAGGCCCCGCTCCCGGACACGAGCGCGGCGAGGTTCGCGAGCGGCTGGTCCACCACGAGGAACAGCGCGAGCACGCCGCCCACGGCCGCGAGCGGCAGGTTGAGGGCGATGACCATGGCCGCGATCCAGCTCCGCACGGTGGAGCGCAGCAGGATGATGCCGAGCCCCAGGGACGCGAGCCCCGCCAGGAGCAGGGTGCGGCGGCCGCGCTGGGCCGCCTCGTGCTGGCCCGCGTAGCGAAGCTCCACCCCCATGGCCTCGCCGATGGGCCGGAGGCGCTGGCGCGCCGCCCCCACCGCGTCCCCCAGGTTGGCGCCCGACGCCACCCCGCAGGTGACCACGGCCTTCCGGCGGCCCCCCTGGCGCAGGAGCATGGCGGGCACGTCGTCCACCTCGATGCGCGCCAGCTGGTCCGCCCGGACCCGCGCGCCGGAGGGGGTCACGATCTGCACGTCGCGCACGTCGGCCGCGCTCCGGCGCTGGTCGCGGTCGAGGCGGACCACCAGGTCCATCCAGCGCGCGCCGTCCACGAGGCGCCCGACCCGGTCCCCCTCGACCGCACGGCGAAGCTGGTCGGCGGCCTCGCTGGCGGTGAGACCCAGCCGCGTGAGCGCCTCACGGTCCCAGTCCACGCTCAGCCCCTCGACCGTCAGGGTGCGCTGAGCGTTCACGTCACGCAGCCCCGGCACGCCCGCCAGCGCCGCTGCCACGGTGGCGGCCGCCGCCTCCAGCTGCCCCTGGTCCTCGTGGTAGAGCTCGACGGTGAGGTCCGCCGCGGTGCCGGAGAGGACGTGGGACAGGCGGTGCTCGATGGGCTGGCCGAGCCCGGTGGTGATCCCAGGGAGCCCGGCGAGGGCCTCCTCGATCTGACCCCGCAGGCGGCTCGCCTCGGAGGGGTCCTCGAAGGCCACCTCGAGCTCGGAGTTCCACACGGGCTCCACGTGCTCGTCCCGCTCGGCCCGCCCCGTGCGGCGCGCCACCGCCGCGACACCGTCCACCGAGGCCACCCGCGTGACCACCGCGTCGGCGAGGGCCTCGCTCTCGGCGAGGGAGGTGCCCGGCGGCGCGTAGACGAACACCGTGGCCATGCCCTCGTGGAAGGTCGGCAGGAAGCTCGTGCCCAGCTGCGCCGCGAGCAGGCCCGCGGCCACCACCAGCGCCGTGGCCCCGAGCAAGACCGCCGCGCGCGCCCGGAGCACGAGCCCGAGCACGGGCCGGTACATGCGGAGCAGGACCCGGGCCAGGGGTCCGTGCCCGCCGGCGCCCGCGGCGGGGCCCGTCCCCCGGAGGAGCAGGCGGCACAGGGCGGGAGTCACGGTCAGCGCCACGGCGAGGGAGGCGAGCAGCGCGACCACGAAGGTCGCCCCGAGCGGGCGGAAGAACTTGCCCTCCAGCCCCTCGAGGAACATGAGCGGCAGGAACGCCAGGGCGAGGATGAACGTGGCCTGGACCATGGCCGGGCGGATCTCGCCGGTGGCGGCGATGACCACCTCGGGGACCGCGCGCCGCTCGCCCTCCGGCCGCGCGCGGTTGATCCGCAGGCGCCGGAGCACGTTCTCCACGTCGATGATGGCGTCGTCCACGAGGACCCCGATGGCGATGGCCATGCCGCCGAGGGTCATGACGTCGAGGCCGCCCCCCGTGGCGCCGAGCCAGAGCGCGGTGATGCCGAGGGAGAGCGGCAGGGCGCAGAGGGCGATCAGGGCCGTGCGCAGGTTGAGCAGGAAGGCGAGGAGCACCGAGCTCACCACCACCGCGGCCTCGAAGGCCACGGCGCGCACCCGCGCCACCGCGCGCTCGATGAAGGAGGCGTGCCGCGCGAAGCGCGCGTCGATGCGCGCTCCCTGGGGCGGGCTCGAGCCCGCGAGGACCGCGTCCACCGCCGCCGTCACGTCGAGGGTGTTGGTCCCGGGGGCCTTGGTCACGCCGAGGACCACGGCGGACACGGCCCCCACGGTCACGCCGTCGGACGCGCCGATGGCGACGCCTGCGCTCCCCCGGCGCGGGGCGCCCTGCACGTTGATCTCGGCCACGTCGGAGACCCGCACCGGGCGGCTCCCCCCCGTTCGCAGCACCGCGGCGGCGAGGTCGGCCGCGCCCTCGACCCGCGCGCGCTGGGCCACCTCCAGCTCGCGGCCCGCGTCGTCCGGCAGGTAGCCGCTGCTCCCCGTGCTGTGGGCGCGCCCCACCGCGTCCGCGAGCTCCGCGAGGGACACGTCGAAGGCCCGCATGGAGCCCTGATCCGCGAGGACCGAGAGCTCCGGCAGGCGGCCTCCCAGGACGGAGACCTGCGCCACGCCCGGGATGGAGAGCAGCCGCGGGCGGAGCTCGAACTCCGCCCACGCGCGCAGCTCCAGCCCGGCGGGGTCCTCCTCGGTCGCCACGAGGGTGACCTGCACGATCTCCCCCGTGAGCGAGGCCTCGGGCCCCATGGCGGGGACGAAGCCCGGCGGCAGGTCGCGGGACACCGTGGTGATCCGCTCGGCGACCCGCTGGCGGGCGGCCTCGATGGGCGCCCCGTCCTCGAAGTCCACGTAGGTGATCGACAGGCCGCTGACGCTCGTGGAGCGCACGCGGTCCACCCCCCGGACGCCCAGGAGGGCGCGCTCCACCGGCATGGTCACGAGGCGCTCCACCTCCTCCGTCGCGAGCCCGGGCGCCTCGGTGAGCACGGTGACCCGGGTGCCCTCGAGGTCCGGGAAGACGTCCACGGGCAGCCGGCCCAGGGCGCCGAGCGCCAGGGCGAGGAGCCCGAGGGCCAGCACGACCACCGCCGCCGAGTGGCGCACGCAGGCCGAGACGAGGGCGGTCAGCATCAGTGCTCCTCGGCGTGGAACGTGCCGTCGGCGTGGAAGTGCCCGCCGCTCTGGCTGGCCCCCTGGGCGGCGAGGCCGAGGCGGCCCGCGCCCCGGGCGACCACCCGGTTCCCCGGCTCGATCGGGCTCTCGATGAAGGTCCACTCCGGCCCCTCCTCGAGGACGGTGACCGGCACCGCGATCAGCTCCATGGCCCGGTCGGGGTTCTCGACCCACACGACCCGGTCGGCGCCATCGCGGCGGAGCGAGGAGCTCGGGACGGCCACTCGAGCGGACCCGAAGACGCCCGACACGGCGGGTGAAGCGCCCGGAGGCCACGGGCCACCGATCCCCTCGAGCGCCGCGGTCACGCGGGCCCGCGCCTCGTCCGGGGCCACGTCGGGGCCGAACTGCGCCTCGCCCTGGCTGGCCGCGGCGGTGCTGGTGGAGGCGAGGCCGACCACGCCGGGGACCCCGAGGAGGGCCGCCTCGAGCGGTTCGGTCAGCAGGGTCTCGGTCTGCTCCGAAGAGGCCGCCTCCGTCCAGGCGGCGGCCACCTCGACCCGGGGCCCGGGGGCGGGAATGGAGACCACGACCGAGAGGCCGGGGCGCGCCCAGGTCGGCGCCCTGGGTCCGGAGAAGAAGGCATAGACCTCGGCGCTGCGCTCCCGGGCGTCGGCGACGAGCCCGGTCCGGAGCACGGCGTCCACCTCGTCCCCCTCGATCCCCGCCGGGCGCACCCGGACCGGCGTGCCATCGGTGACCTCGGAGAGGTCCGCCTGGAACACCGACGCCTTCACCTGCACGGCGCCGCGCCGGCGCAGGCGGACCACCGCGTCGCCCGCCTCGGCCCAGGCGCCGTTCGCGGTCTCGATGGAGAGCACCTGCCCGGCGCGTTGGGCGCGGACCTCGATGCGTTCGATCGTCCACCAGCGTCGCCCCTCCCCCTCGGTTCCCACCAGCTCCTCGACCGGGACGCCGGTGAGCGTGGTGGCCCGCGCCAGGAGGGACCGCCGGCGCGCCTCGGCCGAGCCGCGGCTCGCGAGGCGCTCCGCCCGATCCACGGACAGCCGCGCCCCCACCTCCTGGGCCTGGGCGAGGCGGGCCCGGGCATCCAGGAGGGACGCCTGGGCGTCCACCAGGGCCGCCGCCTGTCCGCCGCCCGCCTCACGGATCGCGTCCAGCTGCACGAGCCGGTCCGACCAGCGCCCCTCGAGGGCAGACAGGGCCTCCTCGTGTCGCCGGTGCGCGCGCTCCAGGCCCTCCACCTCGTCGAGCCACGCCGCGTGGCCCTCCAGCTCGGCCTCGACCGCGGCCAGCTCGGACTGCAGGGCTCGCCAGGCGGGGGCGTCGAGCCGGAACAGGAGCGCGCCCGCCTCGACCTCGCGCAGGGGGCGCGTCATCACCTCGACCCTCCCATCAAGGGGGGCCGCGGCCACCTGCATCGCGCCGAAGGCCGGCTCGAGCGCGCCGGGGAATTCGAGCAGGGGGCCCAGGCCACGGAGCTCGGCCGCTCGCAGCTCCAGCCCCAGGGCCTCGCGCCCCTCGTCGTTCAGGAGCACGGAGCGGGGCGCGCTGGACTCCACCTGTGCGCCGTGGTGTTGGTCGTCCGCCTGGCCCGTGGAGGTCGCCGCTTCGCCGCCACAGGACGCGACGAGCAGCAGGCAGAGGGCCAGGCTGCGCCCCTTGGTTCGGTCCAGGTGCATCATCACTCTTGCTCCACGTTCGTTCCGTACGGCGCCTGCAGCGCCTCGAGTTCCATGCGCGCCACGAGCTCCTCGCCGAGCAGCTGCAGCCGCTCGAGCTCCGCGGCCTGACGCCGCTCCATCGCATCCACCAGGAGGAAGGGGCGGAGGTCGCCCAGGGTCAGGAGCTCGGACAGGATCGACTCCTGCTCGAGCGCCAGCGGGAGGAGGCCCTGCTCGACCGGCGCGCGTCGGCCGCGGGCCGAGCGCATGGCGCGGCGCGCGCGCTCCTCGCGCTCGAGGGCGCGCTCGTAGGCGAGCTCGTACGTCCGCGCCGCGACCTCCCGGCGCGCCACGGCCTGGGCCAGGGCGCCGAGCCCGCGGTTCCACAGGGGGATCGGGACCTGGA
>CAZEFP010000295.1:0-5081 GCA_964511565.1 uncultured Planctomycetaceae bacterium | reverse complement strand
GGGACCACCGGGCTCCGCTGCGGCGGCGGCTACGCCACCGCCTCCTTGATCGAGGAGCCGCCCAAGACCTTCCTGTTCGAGGTGGACGTGATCGTGGAGGACCTGGGGGACTTCCCCCTGCTCGGACTCACCTACGCAGGGAGCCTCGCCGGAGAGAAGAGCTACGTGCGCCTGGGCAAGAGCGGCCGGGCCGGGATCCTCGACTTCGACGAGCAGACCCGCCAGCCCAAGTTCGACCCGCAGTTCAAGGCCAAGTCCCGCCTCAAGGCCGGCGAGCCATTCACCATGGGGATCGACGTGGGGCTCCAGGCCACCCGCTTCCTGATCGACGGCGAGGTCATCGGGAAGATCGACGGCCCCCCCTCGATCTCCGAGGGCCGGATCGGCGTGACCACGAGCGACACCCCCGTTCGATTCCTCAATCCGCGGCTGACCCGCTGACGGCCCGGGCGAGCCTCCCGCACTTTTTTTGGGCAAAGGGGGCCAGTGGAGTCGCGGGCGGACGAAGACATGTATGCCCTCATGGTTCATGTGCGAACCTGGCTCCTCCCGGAACCCCTCCCGGGAGGAGCCTCCTTTTTGCCCCTCCACGATGACGATCTCCGAGCCCCCCGCCGACGCCCCCGAGGCGCCTGAGCCCGAGGCTCGACGGGTCCAGATCGTCGCGCGCTGGAACTCCTGGGTGCAGGTCCTGGACCCCTCGGACGGGACCCTCACCTGGGTCGACCTCGCCGAGACCAGCTACGCGCCCGCCTGAGGCGGCGCGGCAGGTCGGCGGACGTCTGGGGCGGCCCTCGGGCCCGGGAGGAGCGTGCCCCGACCTGGGCAGTCCGTTTTGGAGAGAAACATGCCCCGCACTGGCGGGGCCTCCGGATGTAGGGCTGGATCGCGCGGAGCAGGGACCGCGCGTGCTCTATACCAGCTTGACTCCAGCGCCAGCGCGGTCGCCCGGCCCCGTCCCCAGGGATGGTCCGGGACCCCCCCGGCGGAGGACCGCACCCGGCCAGGTGAAGGAGACGCAGTTCTCCGACGAGCAGGACATCTGGCCAGCGGACACCGAGAGGTGGCCCGCACCGGTGCACCGCCGCCTCGCGAAGGTCTGGAGTCGGAGGCAGGTCCGAGAAGCGGAGGGCCCCGGCGAGCATCGCTCGCCGGGGCCCTCTCTCGTACTCACACCGCGGCGCGGCGCCGGAACAGCGTCATGTAGCGGGCCAGCCGGCCCGCGAGGCGCCTCGGATCCCGCAGCTCCCGGAAGACTCGTTTGGGTCGGCGGTAGAAGCGGCGGTATCCCTCGCGGATCTTGGCCTCGATCTCCGCGGCCGTCATGTGCTCGTTGCCCTCGAGGGCCTGGAAGCCCGTCATGGACGCGTAGTCGAACTCGCGGGTGCCGCGCAGCATCTCGTGCAGGGGTGTGCCCGGATAAGCCGTGACCGCGCAGAACTGGACCTGGTCGGGGTCCAGGGAGTCCACCAGCGCCAGGGTCTCGTCGGCCATGGCGGGCGTCTCCTCGGGGAAGCCGATCATGCAGAAGGCGCGGGTCTCGATCCCGACGTCCCGGCACGCCCGGAAGACCTCGTGGGCCTTGTCCAGGTCGCTGAGCTTGTTGCCGCAGTGCTTCTTCTGGATCTCGTCGTTGCCCGACTCCACCCCGAGGGAGATGTGCTTGCAGCCGGCCCGGGCCATCTTCTCGAGCAGCTCGCGGTCGAGGGTCTTCACCGCCGTCTCGCACTGCCACTCGAGCTCCGTCATGCCGGCCGCGACGATGCCGTCGCAGATCTCGGCCACGCGGTCCTTGCGCGTGGTGAAGATCGGGTCCCGGAAGACCACGTGGCGGATGCCGTGGGTGAAGTAGAGGTCCTCCAGCTCACGCAGCACATGGGCGGGGCTCCGGAAGCGGAAGCGCAGGCCCTGGGCCAGGGTGTAGCCGCAGAACGAACAGTTCAGCGGGCAGCCCCTCGAGGACTTGACCGTGGTGATGGCGCCTTCGACCCCAGGGAACCGGTAGGCCGCGTTGTCGAGCAGCTGCCGCGCCGGGAGCGGGAGCGAGTCCAGGTCAGCGATCTTCTCCCGCTCGGCCTCGTGCACGACCTCGCCACCCTCCGTTCGACGCGTGATGCCCGGGGTCCCGGCCAGGTCCTCGCCGCGCGCCGCCCGGCCCGCGACCTCCTGGACCGTGTGCTCGGGCTCCCCGCGCACCACGAAGTCGATCCGGCCGCCCGCGAAGATCTCATCGGGGGTGAAGGTGACCTGGCTGCCGAGCATCCCCGTGAGCGCGCCGGTCGCCTCGCGGACCCGCCCTGCGAGCTCGAGATCCTGATCCAGGGAGGTGCTCGACGAGTCGAGCACGACGAGCGCCGGGGCCTCGGCCACCACCTTCGCCAGGGCGCCGTCCAGGCCCACGCCGAGGGCGTCGCCGTCCACGATCGCCACCTCGTGCCCCTCCTCCAGCAGCGCGCCGGCCACGTGGGCCAGCTCGATGGGCGGGTAGAGGAGCTCGGGGTTCACCGCCATGCCGAAGCCCCCCATCAGCCCGCGGCTGACGCGGAACTCGGGCGGGCTGGGCGGGTTGACGAGGACGACCTTCAAGGCAACGGAAGTGTAGCCCACCACCACCGCAGGGCCGCGCTCCGAACCAAGGGCGGCTCACGTGTCATCCCCTGAGACTTCAGGGCCCTCAGGCTGCCGCGGAGGCCCCATTCCGCTGCAGCCGCCAGATCCCGATCAGAGAGAGCAGGGCGACGGACCCGGCGAAGGCCGCCTCGAGCGTCTCGCCGTACAGGGCGAAGCCGGTCCCGAAGAGCGCGGCGTAGACCATGGCGCACCCAAGTGAGGTCGCCAGGAGACCGCGCGTGAAGGCGCCCGGCTCGACGGGGTTCACCGGCTCCCCCGCCGCGGCGGCGCGGTCGATGAAGCCCCCCCAGAGCGACCCCGAGGGCCGGACCCGCTCGTAGAACCGCCTGAGGGTTGCCATGTCCGTGGGGGCGGTGCAGAGGGTGACCGCGAGCCACGCCGCCGTGGTGACCGCCACCCCGGCGCTGAACTGGATCCAGGATTCGAGCGGCCCGAAGAGTCCCTCGTGCACGAACTGGAAGTAGAGGGCCACCAGGAAGGACACCGTCATCCCGACGATCTCGGTCCAGGCGTTGACCCGCCACCAGAGCCAGCGAAGGAGGTAGATGGCGCCGGTCCCGGCGCCGACCTGGAGCAGGATGTTGAAGCCGTTGAGGGCGTCACCGAGCGCCAACGCGAAGAGGCTCGAGAGGACCAGCAGCGTGACCGTGACGATCCGCCCGTAGCGGACCAGCGTGGCCTCGTCCGCCTCGGGGTGGACGAACCGCTGGTAGTAGTCGAACACCACGTAGGACGCGCCGAGGTTGAGGAGCGTCGACATGGTCGAGATGTACGCCGCCACGAGGGACGTGAGCACGAGCCCGAGCAGGCCCGCGGGGAGCCGCGTCAACATCGCGGGGTACCCGAGGTCCTCTCCCGGCTCCGCCGAGGGGAACGCGGCCTCGATGGAGGCGAGGTCGGGGAACACGACGAGCGACGTGAGCCCGACGATGATCCAGGGCCAGGGGCGCAGCGCGTAGTGCGCGACGTTGAAGAAGAGCGTGGCCCCCACCGCGTGCCCCTCGCTGCGGGCGGCGAGCATGCGCTGAGCGATGTAGCCCCCGCCCCCCGGCTCGGCGCCCGGGTACCAGCTGCTCCACCACTGGATCGCCAGCGGGATGAGGAACAGCGGCACCCAGACGTTCGGGTCGGTGAAGTCGGGGAGGAACTCGAGCTTGCCCGCCACGTTCGGGTGGGCGAGCAGCCCCGAGAGCCCGCCCACCTCGGGAAGGTCCAGGCACACCACGGCCGCGGCGATCGCCCCGCCGATGGCGAGGAAGAACTGGAAGAGGTCCGTGATCAGGACGCCGCGGAGCCCCCCGAGCGACGCGATCAGCATGGTCACGGCCCCCGCCACGAGCACCGTCTGCCACGGCGGGATGCCGAACATCACCGAGCAGATCTTGGTCAGCGCCAGGGTGACGATGCCCATCCCGATGGAGTTGAAGATCACCCCGAGGTAGATCGAGCGGAACCCGCGCAGGAACGCCGCGGGGCGGCCCGAGTAGCGCAGCTCGTAGAACTCAACGTCCGTCCTCACCCCGGCGCGCACCCAGAGCCGCGCGTAGATGAAGACGGTGACCATCCCCGAGATCAGGAACGCCCACCAGACCCAGTTCCCCGCCACCCCTCGCTCCCGCACGATCTGCGTCACCAAGAGTGGCGTGTCGGCGGCGAAGGTCGTCGCGACCATGGAGATCCCCAGGAGCCACCAGGGCATGGAGCGCCCCGACAGGAAGAACTCCGAGGAGCTGGAGCCCGCCCGCCGGGCGACCACCAGGCCGACGCCGACGGAGAGGACGAGGAAGGTGGCGAGGATCGCCCAGTCGATGGGGTGCAGCATGGGAAGGGAGCGCGGCGCGCTCGCGACACCGTAGCGCACCGGGGCGCCCTGGACCTCAGCTCTCCGCGTCGACCGCGACCGGCTGGCCGTTGCCGTCCACCTCGACCACCAGCACGACCTCGGTCACGTCCATGCCGAACCCCAGGTCCACGGCCAGCTCGCGGTCGCCGTTCGGACCCAGGGTGAAGTGGGCTGCGATGGGCTGCAGCGCCGCCCGCAGGCCTTCCACGCCCGCCGGAGCCCCCTCGCCCGCGATGGCCGCGAGCTCGTCGGGAGCGAACTCGGCGAGGTGGTGGTCCAGGAAGAGGTCCACGGTCTCGTGACCGGGGGCGACGGCCCACCGGAGCACCCTTCCGAGCAGGTCCGCGGGCTCCTCTTCGAACAGGTCCACGGGTCCCGCAGCGCCGGGGGCGCGCTCCACCGTGACGCGGAGCACCCAGGGGCCGACGGGCGCGAGCGCCTCGCCGTACCCGTCGGGACCGACGGGGATCTCCCCCAGCCGGGCGTCCTCGAGCAGCGCCACCCCTAGCGCCTGAGGGCGGCGCCCTGCTGCTCGAGGGAGCGCTCGAGGCGGCCGAGGAACTTCTGCGCGTCCTTGTCCGTGAGCGTCTTGGTGTCCGACTGCAGG
>CAZEFP010000294.1:0-5085 GCA_964511565.1 uncultured Planctomycetaceae bacterium | reverse complement strand
GCGGGCATCGGCCGCGCCCGGGTCTCGACGGACGGGCGAGAGACGGGGCTCGCTCGAGCTGGCCCCGGGAAGGGGGGCGAGCGAGGCCGTCTCCTCTGCCTGACCCGGGCGCCGTGATTCCTGGCGTTCGACGGATCGTCGGGAATCGGTGAGCCCCGACGTGATGAGGCCGAGGAGCAGGAGAGCGCTCCCCGCGAGCAGGGAGATGGAGAGGATCCTCCGGCGGCCGTGAGGCTCGGGCTTCGGGCGTTCTTCCGGTCGTTCAGTCATGGTGGTGGCGTTGCCATCGGCGCCGCCAGAACGGCGGGCGATGAGGTGGCAGTGGATGCGGTCGGTGCTCGGCGGGGGTAGTACCCCGGTACTACAGCGGCAGATTGAGAACGCGAAGGGGGCGGCGACGCCGCCGTTGACCTCGTGGTGCGCTCTTCGTCCTCCTTCGGCGACGCTGCACAGCGCCGTTCGCGTCTCCACCGCACGGCGAGAACGCCGAGAAAACGAAGGTGCCGGGTGTCCACGGGAAAACCGCACCAGCGCTAGGGGCGACCGTGATTCAGCTTGGTGCCCCGGTCCTTCGTGACTCGCCTGGGAGCCTCGATTGGACGGTTGGGGCACCGTGGAAGTGGCCGCCCGCCAGCGTGGCGAGGGGAGGCCCGCACCCCGGGTCCCCAAGCCCACGGATCTTCGAGTAGGGTGCGACATCATGTACGCAAGCCCACTGCTGATGGACCGCCGATCCCTGCTCGCGGCGGGCGCCTCACTCGCCGCGGCCCCCCTGGCGAGTGCCCTCGCCGCGCCTCCGATGGAGCCCGTCCGTGTGGGCGTGATCGGCATCGGGATCCGCGGCCGAAACCTGATGAACCGAAGCCTCATCGGGAAGGAGGGCGTCCTTGTCACCGCCGTGTGCGACGTGGACCTCAACCGCCGCCTCGACGCGAAGCGCCGGGTGGACGAGGTGCACGGGCTCGACTGCGTGGCCACCGACCGCCACGAGGAGGTGCTCTCCCGGGACGACGTCGATGCGGTCCTCATCGCGACGCCCGACCACTGGCATACCCACCAGATCATCGACGCCTGCGTGGCGGGCAAGGACGTCTACTGCGAGAAGCCACTGACCCTCACCCTCCGGGAGTCACAGCTGGTCATCGCGGCGGCGCGCAAGCACGGGGTCGTCTTCCAGACTGGGAGCCAGCAGCGCACCGAGTTCGGCCAGCGGTTCGTGCGCGCCGCGGAGGCTGTCCGCGCCGGGCGCATCGGCAGGGTCCAGACCGTCCACGTCGGCGTGGGGGACTCGCCGGTGTGGTGTGACCTCCCGGGGGAGGCTCCGGAACCCGGCCTCGACTGGGATCGCTGGCTCGGGCCCGCGCCCGAGCGCGCCTACAACGAGATCCTCAGCCCCCGGGGCGTGCACGGTCACTATCCGAAGTGGCGCTCCTATCGGGAGTACGCGGGCGGCGGACTGGCGGACATGGGGGCGCACCACTTCGACATCGCCCAGTGGGCCCTCGGCATGGACCGCTCCGGTCCGGTCCGGGTGGTGCCCCCTTCCGACCCGACGTCCAAGCGGGGGGCAGCCCTCGTCTACGAGAACGGTGTCCGGCTGGTCCACGGCGGGCCGAGTGGCGCCACCTTCATCGGAGAGAAGGGCATGATCGCCGTGGACCGCGGTCGTCTCTCCAGCGTTCCGGGAGACGTCCTCGAGTGGGAGGCGGAGGGCGAGGAGCGCCTCCCGCGGCACGACGGGCACGTGGCCAACTGGCTGGGATGTATCCGCGACCGGAGCACCCCGATCTGTGATGTGGAGGTCGGCGCGAGGAGCGCCGCCATCTGCCACCTCATGAACATCGCCTACTGGCATCGCAAGGAGCTCACCTGGGACCCCGCGTCGTGGCGCTTCGAGCAGGAGGGCGCGAACGCCTGGGTCGACTACAGCCGTCGGTCGGGCTACGGCCTCCCCGGATTCTGAGGCCCGCTCAGGCGCCGAGCCCGTCCAGGACCGCGTCCAGCGCAGCCGCGGCTTCCGCGGCGTCGAGGGGCTGGACGGCCTCCCGGGACCGGCGCCTGCGGTCGGCACCGCGCAGGGGGCTGGGATGCTCCGCCAGCGAGATGAGCCGCTCCGTCAGGTCCGCGCCGTCTCCGTGGAGTCCGGCGGCGGAGCCGCCGGGGTCGTAGTCAGCGACGAGGTCCGGGTAGTTCAAGCGCGCCGGAGCGAGGGGAGCACAGCCTGCTGCCATGGCCTCGGCGAAGGCGACGCCGAAGAACTCATGGCGCGCCGTGGAGGCCACCACGTCACAGCGCCCGAGGACCTCGAGGTACCGGGCTCGGTCCTCGATGTGCTCCGTGTTCCTCAACCACGGCGCGAGGTGAGCCAGCGCCTCGGCGATCTCGGGGCTGGCCTTCTTCGGGTGCCCGCCGAGCAGCTCGACCTCGAACATCGCCCCCTTGTGGGCGGCGCGGACGAGCGCTTCGGCGAAGGCGACGGGGTCCTTGTCAGGCTCGAGGCGGTGGGGGAAGGCGATCCTGAGGGGCCCACTCGCCCCGGGGCCGAGCGGGACCTCGGACAGGGCTGGCATGGGGGGGACCACCTCTGCGGCGTCGAGGGCAGCCGCCAGGTCCGCCCGGGGCGTGGGGCGTGGGAGGCGCCGCAGGACGTCGTCCGCCGCCCCGCGGAACTCCTCGAGGTGGAACCTGGAGTTGAACACCACCCGATCCGCTCGCACGGCGCTGAGGACGTTGCTGAAGCCGTGGGTCAGGTCCCGTTCGGCGTGGTTGCCGGGGTAGGTCAGCTGGGTCTCATGGAAGTACATGAGCGACGGTCTGCCGGTCCAGCTGGGGGGGAGGAAGCCGTGCAGTCGGGGGAGGTCCACGTACCCGCTGCACGCGATGACGTCCGGCGGAGCGCCCTCGTTCACCCTCCGAGCGAGCTCCCAGGCGCTGGACTCCTGGCGCCACTTCCAGTGGCGCGGCGCCAGGGCGTGGACCTCGAGGCGGTGGCGGGTGCGAGCTCCCCAGGCCTCGAGGAAGGCGCGGTGGCTGCCCCCGAACCAGGGCTCGAAGAAGGCGATCGAGAGGGAGGACACCGCCCGATCCTAGCGGCCGAGCCCCGGCCGTTCGGCCCGGGGGCTCGGCTTCCACGGATCTGGCTTGTCGCTCCAGGGGGCGCCGCCGATCATGGAGCCTCGCAATCGCCAACGCCCGGAGAACATGGACAAGCAAGCCGTCATCGCCACCCTCAACAAGATCCTCGAGATGGAGCTCGCGGGGGTCGTCCGATACACCCACTACTCGCTCATGGTGTACGGCCCCTACCGCATGCCGATCGTCGATTGGCTGAGGGCCCAGGCCACCGAGTCCCTGCTGCACGCCCAGCAGGCCGGTGAGATGATCACCCAGCTGGGTGAGCACCCCAGCCTCGCCATCGGCCCGCTGCTGGAGACCCACGACCACGACATCGAGGCCATCCTCAAGGAGTCCCTCGAGCACGAGCGCACGACCCTCGGGTTCTACAACGAGCTCCGCCATCAGGTCGAGGGCCACTCGGTGATGCTCGAGGAGTACGCGCGCCAGATGCTCGCGACCGAGGAGCAGCACCTCGGCGAGGTGGACCGCATGCTCCGACGCCCCGGCGACGTCGCCTCCGCGGCCGTCGGGCTGATGGGCTGAGGGTCGAGAGATGGCCGCTCGCAAGCGCTTCAGCGTCATGCGGGATCCGGTGCACGGGGACGTGTACCTGACCCATGAGGAACTCCGCGTGCTCGACACGCCGGAGATGCAGCGAATGCGCGGCATCAAGCAGCTGGGGCCGGCCTATCTGGTCTTCCCCGGCTCGCTCCACACCCGCTTCGATCACTCGATCGGCACGGTGCACGTGGCGCAGAAGATGATCGACGCGATCAACCTCTCGTTCCAGCTGGACCCCGCCCGCGGGATCGCCATCGGGGAGGAGGAGGCCCGCGTCATCCGGATGGCCGGGCTGCTCCATGACGTGACCCACATCCCGTTTGGGCACAACATCGAGGACCAGGACGCGCTCTTCGAGCGTCACGACTCGGCGTATCGCTACGAGCGGATGTTCTCCCGCGACACGCCCATCGGGCGCGCGTTGGAGGAGATGGGGCTCCGGGAGGAGGTCTTCAGCGTCCTGACCAAGCCCGGGACGCCCGGGCGCCGTGACGTCCCCCCGTACTGGAGCCAGGTGCTGTCGGGGACCATCGCCGCGGACATCCTCGACTACCTCGCGCGGGACGCCTACTTCACGGGGCTCCGGCTCCAGGTGGACGAGCGGGTCCACAGCTACTTCAAGATCGATCGGTCCACGGGGAATCTCTACATCGACCTCGCCAAGCACGACCTGCTGCGCGAGGACATCCTGAGCGAGATCGTGCGCATGCTGGAGGCGCGGTACTTCTTCAGTGAGCGGGTCTACTACCACCACGCCAAGGTCGCCGCCGGCGCGCTCGTGGCCCGGGCGATCGACCTCCTCGTCCGCGAGGGAGCGCTCGGCGAGGCCGACCTCTACGGGACCACGGACAGCTCGATCCTCGAGGTCCTCCTGCGCGCGGCCGGGAAGTGTGAGCCTGCGACCCAAGCCACCGTCCGTGACCTGGTGGAGCGCTTCAAGGAGCGCCGCCTCTTCAAGCGCGCCTGCGTCTTCCCCGCCTACGAGAACGCGGAGGTTCAGGCGGACCTGGTGGATCGCTTCTTCGCGGCTGGTGGGGGAGAAGCCCGGGCGCTGGTAGAGGGGCGCATCGAGGAGACCGTGCGGTTCGCCACGGGTCGCGACATCAAGGTCATCGTCTACTGCCCCGCGCGCGAGATGCAGCTCAAGGAGGCTCGCATCCACGTGCGCTGGCCCGGCGTGGAAGGCGTGCGCCCGCTCTCCGACTTCGCCGACAGGGTCCCTCGCCTCGGCGACCTCGAGCGGTTCCGAACCGAAACCCAGATCGAACACGTGCGCTCGATCATCTCGCGCAACGACAGCCCCGACATCTCATTCGACCAGTCGATCAATCCCTACCGTGGCTGCGAGCACGGCTGCATCTACTGCTACGCGCGCCCCGGCCATGCCTACCTCGGCCACTCGCCCGG
>CAZEFP010000293.1:0-5110 GCA_964511565.1 uncultured Planctomycetaceae bacterium | reverse complement strand
GGTGGGCGCGAAGACCGTGAAGGGGCCCTCTCCCTGGAGCGCACCGATGAGCTCGGCGCTCTTCAGCGCCGTCGCGAGCGTCTTGAAGCTGCCGGCCTTGACCGCGGTGGTGACGATGTCGTCCACGGCGTTGGACGCGAGCGCGGCGCGCGGGGTCGCGCTGCAGGTCTTGGAGCAGGGGGTGTCGTCAGAGCCGGTGGAGGCGAAGCCGGCCGCTGCGAGCGCGAAACCGGTGAGGGCGAAGGTGAGTTTCATTGCTGGTTCGAAAGGCCTTGAGGAGGCCAGGCTTTGGGGCAAGATCGGCGGGCGAGGAGTCGCTCCGCGAGGGGGGTTCGAGATGGGAGTGGCGGGCGGTGTCGCTCGGCTTCCCTCTCACGGGCCGCATTTCGGGAGGGCCGAGAAGCGAGATGCACAGACCCGAACGGTTCACCGAAGTCACACAACAGCCGCCTGCGTCCAGCCTGCGACACCTTGGCGCCGGGCTCTTCGCCCTGTTGGCCTCGTGCCAATCCCACGAGCCCGCGACGGTCCAGCACCCGCTCTCGGCCAGGAGCGACCGCGATGCCATCGGAGTCTTCGCTGGCGACGAGCTGTTCGCGCGGGTCAGGGTCGGGTTCAGGGAACGTATGTCCATCAGCCGGCTCCGCGCCTCCAACGGGATCGAGGTCCTCCGAGGCTTCCCCCTCGAGCCGCGCCCGGGTGAGTCCGTCGATCACCCCGAGCAGAGCGGCCTGTGGTTCGGACACGGAGCCATGGACGGGGACGACCTGTGGTACGGCGGCGGCGGCGGAGTGGTGCGGGAGCACGTCCTGCGCATCGACTCCGACACCTCCGCCTCCCTGATCGCTCAGGTCGAGTGGAACAACGACGCGGGTACCAGGATCTGCGGTGAGCAGCGCCGGGTTCGATTCCAGGTCGACGGGCCGCTGCGCGTCGTGGACGTCGACATGTCCCTGACAGCCTCCGCCAAGGGGCTGGTCTTCGGCGACGTGAAGGAGGGCTTCTTCGCCGCTCGGCTCGCGGATCCCTTCCGCACCTCGGAGGGGGCCCGGACGTTCGGCTCCACGGGCGCCACCGGCGCGGACCTGTGGGGCCAGCGGGCGCGATGGATCGCCTCGACCTGCGCCGCGACCGCGGGAGAGGTGGCCACCGTCTGCGTCCTCGAGGATCCGCGCAATCAGGGGCACCCGACCCGCTGGCAGGTCCGGCCCTATGGCCTCGTCGCCGCCAACCCCTTCGCCCGTGGCGCCTACACCGAGGACCCCGACGACGACGAGTCCGTGATCGTGGACAGCCACGGCGGAGTGCGCCTGCGTTACCGGATCGTCGTCGCCCCCGGACCGCTCTCCTTCAACGAGGTCGACGCGCTCTGGGCGCAATTCGCCCGCGAGAGCGGCGTCGCTGTCGAAGCCTCCAGCGCCGGTCCCTAGTCGCCCCCGGTGGAGTCAGCGGACTCCTCGGCCTCCATCTCCGCTGGCGTGGCACTCGCCAGCATGGGGTCCCGGCGGACCCGGAAGGGCCGCGGCTCGCCGACCGCCTCCCGGGCGGCGTCGTCCTCCCCTGCGAGCTTCACGAGCTGTGCCGAGTAGTCGCCCTCCGGAGCGCGTCCGGACCGCTTGGCGATCTTCCGGTCCAGGGCGCCGTCCCAGCGCAGAGCGTGCCAGCCGGGCCCCGCCGGGACCTCGATCCGCGCGACCAGCTCGCCACGGGGCCCGAGGACCTCGACCGCGAGATCTCCCTCTCCGTCGCCGCGATGGACCCAGAGCGGGAGATCCCTGGGCTCGTTCTGCCCGCGCCACGTCGAGTCCCCGCCACCGTAGCCGCCCACGGCGGAGCGCCGCGCCCAGCGTGTGAGGTCCCCCACCGGCAGGAGGTGGCAGGGGGCGCCGAGCACCTCCGGCGTCAGGCCGCGGAGTCCGTCCACGTCGAGGGCCCAGAATCCACGCCCGTGGGTGGCCGCCACGAGGACGCCGTCGCGGTCATGGAGGGCGAGGTCGTGGACCGCGACCCGGGGGAGCGCCCCGTCGAGCGGCATCCATGTCGCCCCCCGGTCCCAGCTCATGTACGCGCCGAGCTCGGTCCCCGCGAAGAGCACCTCGCCGTTGGACGGGTCCTCGATGACGTCGTTCACCGGCCCGCCACCCTCGAGCCCCTCGCTGATGAGCCGCCAGCTCTTGCCGCTCCCCAGCTCGTCGGTGACGTAGACGAGGGGCCGGAAGTCGTCCTCTCGATACCCGGTGAAGCTCGCGTAGGCGCGGCCGCGGTCGTGGGCGGAGAGGGTCACCCGGCTCACCCACCAGTTCGAGGGGAGCCCCGGGAACTGACCGGTCAGGTTGCACCACTCGTACCCGCCGTCGCTCGACATCTGGACGAGGCCGTCGTCGGTCCCGACCAGCAGCAGGCCCGGGTCGATGGACGACTCGGCGATCGTCGTGATCGTGCAGTGGGGTACGTTGCCCGCGATCTTCTCCGCGTCGTTCGACGTCAGGTCCGGGCTGTGGACGGGCCAGCTGTCTCCCCGGTCGTAGGACTTGAAGAGCCGGTTGCCGCCGAAGTAGATGATCTCAGGGTTGTGCGCCGAGATGAGGATGGGCGAGTTCCAGTTGAAGCGCAACGCCGACTCCTCCGCCCCCTCGGGCTTCGGCGGGCGGATCCCCACCGAGGTCCCCGTGACCATGTTGCGACGGTAGATCGCGCCGAACTGTGACTCGCCGTAGACCGTGCTCGGGTCTCGGGGATCGATCTGGGCGTAGAACCCGTCGCCGCCCCCCACGTAGTCCCACTCGGAGGGGTGAATGCCCCGGGGATCGCGCGAGGTGCTCGGACCTCCCCACGTGCCGTTGTCCTGGGTCCCGCCGTAGACGCGGAAGGGCTCCGACATGTCGAGGCCGACGGCGTAGAACTGCGAGATCGGCAGGTTGTTGATGTGCTGCCAGCTGTCGCCGCGGTCGTAGGACACGTGCAGCCCACCGTCGTTACCGAGCCAGATCTTGTTGGGATCCGCCGGGTCGACCAGCACCGCGTGGTGGTCCACGTGGACCGATCCGGCGATCCGGTCCCAGGTCGCGCCCCCATCCTCGGTGCGATAGAGCGGGACGCTGCACATGTAAGCGCGCTGATCGTCGGTCGGGTCGAACCGCACCTGGCCGTAGTAGTACGCGGGGCTCCCCCCCGCGGGCTTCTCGTTCACCTTCGTCCACGTCACGCCGCGGTCCGACGAACGGTACACCTCGCCACCCACCTGACGCTCGCGGGGCTCCTGCTGGTAGACGAGGAGGTCGAGCAGCGTCGTGTTGGCCGTCATGGCCTCGCCGCCGCGCTCGAAGGCCACCTCGACCGGCTCGCCCGCGGCGCCATCCGCCTTGTCGACGAGCGCCATGACCTTGAGCCACTGGAACCCGGAGTCGATGGCGCGGTCGCCAACACGCCGGATCACGTCGCCGCGGCGCAGCCCCGCCTCGCGGGCCCCGCCCCTGCGCTCGACGTCGGTGACGACGAGCCCGCCGTCCTTCCACTCCGCCTCGAGGGCCGGGCGCGCCTCGCGCACCTCCACCTCGACGTTCTGGTTCGCCAACGTGGCCATGACCTCCCCGCTCCCCGGGAAGACGTCGAGCCCGATCCGGCCGATGTCACCGTCGGGAAGGCCGCCAGCGCACCGCTCGAAGCTCGCGCCGCCATCCTCCGAGCGCCAGATCCCCGACCCCGGACCGTTGCCGTCGAAGTCCCAGGCCCGGCGCCGCCGCTCGTAGGACGCCGCGTAGACGAAGCGCGAATCCGCGGGGTCGATGACCACGTCCACGACGCCAACGTCCTCGCTCACGTGGAGCACGCAGGCCCACGTCGTACCGCCGTCCGTGGTTCGGTACAGGCCGCGCTCCTCGTTCGGCGTGTAGAGGTGACCGAGGGCCGCGACGAGCACGTGATCGGGGTTCGCGGGATCGATGACGATTCGACCGATGTGGTGCGAGTCGCCGAGGCCGACGTTGGACCAGGTCACACCGCCGTCGGTGGACTTGTAGACCCCATCCCCCCAGTAGGAGCTCCGCTGGTTGTTCGCCTCTCCGGTCCCCACCCAGAGGACGTCCGGGTTGGTGGGATCCACGGCCACGTCGCCCAGGGAGATGGTGCCCTCCTTCTCGAAGAGGCAGCGCCAGGTGGTGCCGTGGTCCTCGGTGACCCACAGCCCCCCCGACGCGCTCGCCACCCAGAGGCTCCGCGGCCGGTCCGGGTGGTGCGCGAGATCCACGATCCTGCCGCCGAAGCCGGTGGGACCGAGCGGACGCCACTGGAAGGAACCCAGATCCACCGGGGCGGGCGCGGAGGCCTCCTGTGCGTCCGCGAGCGGCGCACCGAAGAGGGAGGCGACGAGCAGCAGCGCGCCGGGACGAGAGGGTCGATTGGAGGTCATAGGCGCGGCCCGGGGGGAGAGGCGACGGCTCGTGGGAGCGGCTCGAGGGGGGGCGAGCCGGGAGCGAGCGCCTGCGGCGCCTGCTCCTTGAGTCTATGGGGCTCGCGCCAACCCGGCGGCGCCCGCTGTAAGGCATTCGTCTGGGGTGACTTGTCCCGAGCCTCGGCGGAGTGACCGCCCGGCGGGTCGCCGCGGGCGGGCCGGAGCGCGAGGCAACGGAGGCGATGGGCACGCTGCGTGAGGAGAGAAGCGCGGGGACCTCGGGCCCGCTTCCTACACTCCACCCATGAGCCACCACCCCACGGAAGAGGAGCGAGACCGAGCGGCGTGCGCGCGGCACTGGCAGCGGAGCCTGCGGCTGATCGCCGTCCTGCTCTCCATCTGGTTCACCGTCTCCTTCGGCTGCGGCATCCTGCTGCGCGAGACCCTGGACCAGTTCACCCTCCCCGGGACCGGCTTCCCCCTCGGGTTCTGGTTCGCCCAGCAGGGCGCCATCGTGATCTTCGTGGCGCTGATCGGGGTGTACGTCCTCTTCGCCTCGCGGATCGACGCCGAGCTGGACGCAGAGCGCGAGTCGAGCCGCGGCGAGGGGGGCTCCCGATGACCGTTCAGTCCTGGACCTACCTCCTCGTGGGGGCCACCTTCGCCCTCTACATCTACATCGCCCTGCGCTCACGGGCGGGCTCCACGAACGAGTTCTAC
>CAZEFP010000292.1:0-5122 GCA_964511565.1 uncultured Planctomycetaceae bacterium | reverse complement strand
TCCCCTCCCCGGCTTACTGCACGGACAACGCGGTGATGATCGCTGGCCTGGGCTGGCGAAGGCTCGAGGCTGGCCTCGTGGCGGGCCTCGACCTGGACGCCTCCCCGAGGTCCCTGGATCCCTGACCGCCGTTCCTGGTCGGGGAGCACCCCCCCATGGGCCCCCTGTCGCTAGAATCGGCGCCCGACGTGGATAGGCGCGCTCTCGAAGGTCTCCTCCGATCCATCCAGGACGGAAACCTCTCCGCCGAGGAGGGCGTCGACCCTGTTCTCGAGTCCCTCGGTGGTACCGGGCAGCTGGACCTCGGTCACTCCCGTCTCGACACCGACCGAGAGGAACGCTGCGGACACGCCGAGGTCGTCTACGGCGAGGGCAAGTCACCGGAGGAGCTCGTGGAGATCTGCGGGGCGCTCATGGATGCCCACGGCCGCTTCCTGGCGACCCGCGTGCAGCCCGCAGGGCGCGCCGCCCTGGCCCGGGCCATGGACGTCGACGTGGACGATCGCGCCGGGACCGCCGTGGGCGGCGCCATGCCCGAGGCGACGGGGGACGTGGCGATCATCAGCGCCGGGACGAGCGACGGGGCCGTGGCCCGCGAGGCCGCGGTCACGGCCCGCTTCCTCGGGGCTGCGGTGGAACAGATCCCCGACGTCGGCGTCGCCGGGATCCACCGCATCCTCTCCGTCGCCCCGCGGATCCGGGAGGCCAACGTGATCGTCGTGGTCGCGGGGATGGAGGGGGCGCTCCCCAGCGTGGTCGGCGGGCTCGTGGACCGGCCGGTGATCGCGGTCCCCACGTCCGTGGGCTACGGAGCCAGCCTCGGGGGTGTCGCAGCGCTCCTCGGAATGCTCAACTCCTGTGCGTCGGGCGTGACCGTCGTCAACATCGATAACGGGTTCGGCGCTGGTTTCGCCGCGGCCCAGATCAACCGTCAGATCGTGCGAGCCGCCCACAGCGGTCGCTCCAGAACGTCATGAGTGTGGAAGAGAACGGAGCGCGGGCCTGGCTCGCCCTGGAGAACGGACTGGTCGTCGAGGGCCGTTCGGTCGGCGCGAGCGGCGAGGTCAGCGGTGACCTCGTCTTCAACACGGCCATGACCGGCTACCAGGAGATCCTCACGGACCCCTCCTACGCCGGGCAGGGGGTCGTGATGACCTACCCGCTCATCGGCAACTACGGCATCGCCGACGAGGACATGGAGTCCTCCAGGTGCTGGGCGGAGGCCTTCGTCATGAAGGAGCTCTCCACGGTGGCGTCGAACCACCGCTGCACCGAGACGCTCGAGCACTGGCTCGACCGCCACGGCGTGGTCGCCATCGACGGCGTGGACACCCGCCGGCTCACGAAGGCCATCCGCGAGCAGGGGTCGCTGCGGTTCGTGCTGAGCACCGAGGACAGCGACCCCGAGTCCCTGGTGGCCAAGGCCAAGGGCGCCACGTCCACGGACGGGAGGGACCTCGCGAGCGAGGTCACCTGCGCCGAGACCTACCAGTGGTCCTCGGCCTACGACGAGTCCTTCCCCGAGGTGCAGGGCTCATGGTCCGGTGATCGCCTCAAGTGCGTGGCCTACGACTTCGGTGCGAAGCGGAACATCCTCCGCAGCCTCGTCCACTTCGGCTTCGACGTCACGGTCGTGCCCGCTTCGACGCCGGCCAGCGACGTGCTCGCCATGGAGCCGGACTGCGTCTTCCTCTCGAACGGTCCGGGCGACCCCGCCGCGGTGGACTACGCGGTGGAGAGCGCGCGCGAGCTGGTCCAGGCCGTGCCCGTCTTCGGGATCTGCCTCGGCCACCAGATCCTCTCCCTGGCCCTGGGTGCGAAGACGAAGAAGATGCCCTTCGGCCACCACGGTGCGAACCACCCGGTTCGTGACGAGGAGACGGGCCGCATCGAGATCACCTCCCAGAATCACAGCTACGTGGTCGATGACTCCGAGCTCCCCGAGGACCTGGTGCCGACCCACTGGAACCTGAACGACATGTCCCTCGCGGGGATGAAGCACCGAACGCTTCCGGTCTTCAGCGTCCAGTACCACCCCGAGGCCGCCCCCGGCCCCGGGGACTCCGCCCACCTCTTCGCCCGCTTCCGCGAGATGGTCGAGGGGCAGCAGGCCCGCGCCTGAGGGCCGGGTTCTCGATGCGCTGGTCTCCCCTTGTCCTGGCCTCGCTGGCCGCCCTCGGCGGCTGCGCGGAGCCCGAGGTGGAGCGCCCCAACGTGGTCTTCATCGTCTGCGACACCCTTCGCGCGGACCGAACCTCGACGTACGGCCACTTCCGCCCGACGACCCCGAACCTCGACGCGCTCGCCGAGCGGGGGACCGTCTTCCAGCGCGCCTTCGCCATGTCCTCCTGGACCCTCCCGTCCATGAGCATGCTCATGACGGGGGAGGTGAAGAGCCTCGCGGACCCGTCCATCCTCCCGGACCATGTTCACATGGCCGAGAGCTTCCTCGACGCCGGCTACGACACGGCCGCCGTGGTGGCGAACCCCATCCTTAATGACCGGCTGGGGTACGACAGGGGCATCGAATCGTTCGTGGTCGATCGGGCCGAGCAGATGTCCTGGCGGGCGGACGAGGTCCTCGAGAAGGGGCTCGCGTGGCTCGACGGGCGCACCGACCCGGAGCGCCCGTTCTTCCTCTGGCTCCACCCGGTGGACCCCCACCACCCCTACGAGCCCCTCGACCCTCGCGGGTTCGAGCCGGACGCCGAGGGGGCGGTCCGCGACGCCGCCCGCGCCGCCCTCGACGCCCAGCGGGAGGACCACGGGGGCACCATGATCGCCGAGGGCCTCTCGGACGAGGACTGGGAGACCGTGGAGGGCATCCGGCGCCTGTACGACGCGGAGGTCTATCAGTTCGACCTCGCCCTCGGACAGCTGGTGGACTCGCTGGAGGAGCGCGGGCTCCTCGAGTCGACGATCATCGTCGTGACCTCCGACCACGGAGAGGGGCTGATGGAGCGGCCGTCGCTCCCGGACCTGAAGCACCCCGAGGACGAGGCGCCCGACCTCTACCGCCGCCACGGCTTGATGCTCCACGACGAGCAGGTCTGGATCCCGCTGGTCTTCGCGGGACCGGGGGTCCCCAGGGGCGTCCGGCGCCCTGACTGGGTCCAGCACATCGACGTGGTGCCCACGCTTCATGGGCTGTGCGACCTGCCGGTCAAGCGGCCCCAGCCGGGCCGAGCCATGTTCGAGTCCGCGGCAGACGGGCGCCCGGCGCTCTTCGCCGTCTGCGCCCGGTCCCACTCGGTGACGGTGGATGAGCGGTGGCGTTTGCACCTCCCCAAGGAGTTCCGTCGCAAGAAATTCGGGATCGAGCCGGAGCTGTATGACCTCGCCACAGATCCCGACGAGCGGCGCCCCATCGAGGACCCCGCCCGCGCCGAGGGGATGGCTGAGCTGATCCGTGAGTGGGAGCAAGCCCACGCCCCGGTCTCCCTGGGCGGGACCCTCGACCAGTCCACCATCGACACCCTCCGCTCCCTCGGCTACGGCGGAGAGGTCGAGCGGAAGAACCTGCCGGCGGAGACGGACCGTTGAACGCCCCGGACGGGCTCTCTGCCGGCCCTCGCAGCCTGGGGTGGGCAACGGGGCGGAGCCCCGGCTTTCTCGCCGCCTGGGGCCTTGGCCTCGGGCTCATGGCTGGCTGCGTGAGCACGGAGGTCGAGGCGGAGGGGTCGAGTCCGAGGGAGCCCCTCGTGCGCCAGCTCGGGCGCGCGGATGAGGCCTTCAACGGGCGGGCCTATCGGCAGGCGCTCGACATGTACTCGGCTCTGTACATGGCGGCGCTCTCCGGCGGGTACGACGACCTGGCGGCCGAGGCGGCGGCCCAGGCCGCGGCGATCAACGCGCTCCAGGACGACCCCGAGGAGAGCGACCGCTGGATGTCCTTCGCGGCGCGCTACGCCGAGGACGAAGGGGACGGCGCCCGGAGCCGCGTGATGCTGGCCCGCGGCGTCCGCCAGTGGAAGCGGGGGCAGTCGGGCGAGGCCCTGGACACCTTCCAGGCGCTGGTGGAGCTCTGCGGGGAAAACGGCCTCGAGGTCCGCGCCATGCAGGGCGCGAGCCTCTGTGCGCTGGTGGCCGAGGGTGAGGCGCAGCTGGACTGGAGCCTCAGGGCCATCGATATCTGCCAGGGGCAGGAGCAGCCCAGGTGGGAGAGCGCGCTCTGGTCCAACCACGGGTGGCTGCTGGAGGCGCGCGGGGAGTTCAGCGACGCCTCCCGGTGTTTCGAGCGCGCCCGGCAGCTCCTCTCCGAGGGGAGCGCATCGACCATGGAGCGGCTTCAGACCGACTGGGCCCTGGGGCGCTCCCTGCGCCTCTCAGGGCAGCTGACCGAGTCCCGGGTGCTCCTGGAGCAGGCCGACCTGCGCGGCCGTGAGCTGTACGCGGCGAACCCCGCGGCACGCCAGGCAGAGTGGCTCGGACGGGCTTGGTGGGAGCTCGGGGAGCTGGAGGCGGTGGAGGGGCGGGACGACAAGGCCCGCGCCCTCCTGCAGAGCGCCCGGCGCAAGCTCCTGGAGGCGGGCGTCGCGGACGCGGCGCCGGAGCTCCTCCGCCGCCTGGACGCGCGGCTGGCCGCCCTCGGCCCCCGCTAACGCTCCCGCTCGAACCAGGCGAGGATGTGGAGCACCTTCGCGATGAGGTGGCTCGGGCGACGGGCGATGCCGTGGCCCGCCTCGGGGATGCGCACCATGGCCGTCTCGACCCCCTGGATCTTGAGCGCCTGGTAGTACTGCTCCGACTCCGAGATCGGCGTCCTGAAGTCCTGCTCGCCCGTGAGCAGCATGGTCGGCGTGGTCACGTTCCCCACGCGGGAGAGCGGTGAGCGCTCCCAGTAGTGCTCGAAGTGATCCCAGGGGGCGCCGGGGAACCAGTACTGCCAGAAGAAGTCGTAGGCGTCCGCGGTCAGGGCGAAGGAGATCCAGTTGATGACCGGCTTCGCGACGACCGCCGCCCTGAAGCGGTCGGTGGTCCCCACGATCCACGCGGTCAGCACGCCGCCGCCGCTGCCACCGGTGACGAAGAGTCGGGTCTTGTCGATGATGCCGCGGTCCATGACCGCGTCGACCATGCCCATCAGGTCGTCGTAGTCCTGGCTGGGGTAGGCGTGGTGGAT